>NZ_JAMXIO010000009.1:0-124747 GCF_059651515.1 Oerskovia sp. 140933 | reverse complement strand
GGACCTCCGGGTTGTGAAGACTTCGACATCTCCACTAAGCCCGGAGGTCCTCCCTTCAACAACCGGAACTGACACCAACCTCCTGGCCGGGTACAACTAGGCTGTGGAGTCGGTCCGACCAGGGGCTTCGCAAAGGGTCTTCAACGGGAGAAGAGGGTTCGTGAGGCACACCAGCAGCCGGACGCGCAGCCGCTCGGGCGGCGGCGTGGTCTCGACGGCGTTCGGCGTGCTGGGCGAGCTGCTCATCACCCTGGGCGTGGTCTTCGGTCTGTTCGTCGTGTGGCAGCTGTGGTGGACCACGGTCCAGTCGAACCAGGCCGCGACGACGATCATGACGGAGTTCCAGGAGTCCCTCCCCGAGGCGCCGCAGGTCGCCGCCGAGCTGCGCACCGACGCGCCGCCCGTCCCGGAGGCCGTCGCCGAGGGCGAGACCATCGGCGCACTGATCGTCCCCGCCTGGTACGGCAAGACGGACAACACCATGCCGATCGTCCAGGGCACCTCGACCGAGCTCCTCAACAAGGCCGTCGCGGGGCACTACACCCAGACGCAGCAGGTCGGCGAGGTCGGCAACTTCGCGCTCGCCGGGCACCGGCGCACCTACGGCAACTCGTTCCGGTTCGTCAACGAGCTCGTGCCGGGTGACCAGGTCATCGTCGAGACCGCGAGCACCTGGTACGTGTACGAGGTCACGGGCCACGAGGTCGTCCTCCCGAGCCAGGTCGACGTCATCGCCCCCGTCCCCAACGAGCCCGGGGTCGAGCCCACCGAACGGCTCCTGACCCTGACCACGTGCCACTCCCCCACGCTCGGGGAGTTCGGCAACTCCCACCGGTGGATCACCTACGCGAAGTTCGTCGGGTGGATGGACCGGGCCGACGGGATGCCCGAGCAAGTTCTCGACGACCCGGGGGTGCAGTGATGTACGGGTGGATCTTCCGGCACCTGCCGGGCAACCGCTTCTGGCAGGTCGTGCAGTCGCTCGTCCTGGTGGCGGCCGTCGTGGCCGTCCTGTTCACCTGGGTGTTCCCGTGGGTCGCGGAGACGTTCAACGTCAACGGCGACCCCAACTTCGACTGAAGGTTCTCCGGTGGACCCAGGTCCAGGTGACCGCGGCGACGACGTGCCCGACGCAGAGGCCTACAGGCCGAGCGAGCGCTTGAAGGACAGGTCGACGACCAGCGTCGACGCGTCTCGTCCGGCCGACACGCAGACCTTCCGCCGGTCCAGGACCGAGATCGCCCGGCATCGTCCGTCCATCTCGAGCAGGTCCCGCTGGATCCCGGTCGACAGGTCGTCGCTCGCGAAGCTCAGACGCAGCCAGCAACCACCCGAGGCGCACTCGACGCTGTGGTCTGCCCCCGCTACCCCGGAAGGCAGGTGCGCCTGGTCGACGGTCGGCATCAGCATGTCGTCGACCTCGACCGCGACCACGGGGGCGAGCAGGAGGACCCCCAGTCCCGACGCCGACAAGAGCGCGATCACACCAAGTCGGCGCGTCGTCCGAGATCCTGCGGACGTGCCCTTCGACACCTGCTCGCCTCGCTCTCCGACGACGGTGCGGCCGCTGGAGGTCAGGGCCGTCGTGCCTCGCGGTTCAGCACCCTACCGCGACGACGGCCGACCGCGACGGCAGGGGCTGGTGGTCGATCCCCGGGCCGCTGCTCAGTCGAGGCAGAACTCGTTGCCCTCGACGTCCTGCATCACGATGCAGGACTCCTCGTCGTCGTCGGCCGGGAGGAGGCGCACCCGGGTCGCGCCCAGCGCGACCAGCCGCGCGCACTCGGCCTCGAGCGTGGCGAGGCGCTCGTCGCCCACGAGGCCGGTGCCGACCCGCACGTCGAGGTGCACGCGGTTCTTGACGACCTTGCTCTCCGGGACGCGCTGGAAGTACAGGCGAGGACCGACGCCCGTGGGGTCCTGGCAGACGAACGCGGCCCCTCGGTCCGCAGGCGGCAGGGTGTCGGCGAAGTCCTCCCACGTGGCGAACCCCTCGGGCGGCGGCGGGACGACGTACCCCAGCACCTCGCACCAGAAGAGAGCGACGCGCTCGGGGTCCGCGCAGTCGACGGTGACCTGGAGCTGCTTGACCGACGGCATCCGGCCACGATATCCACGGGCCCTCCGTCGAGGACGACCGGTCCCTTCGCGACACGCCGGACCCGCTCGTCACCCGGCGGCGGGCACCTCGGGGGTGCGCCGTCGCTCCCGCCGGAGACGACGCTGCGTCCGTTCGTCGCGCGTGTAGGCCGCCACGTCCCTGCTCGAGAGCGTGAGCAGCACCAGGATGTCGAGCGCCACGGTCAGCAGGGTCGTGCGGAACGTGATCTGGTCGCCGGACACGGCCCACCCCACGAACGAGGACGTGGTGCTGATCGCCGCCAGCACCATGACCAGGGCCCGCGCCCACGTCCGGCCCTTGAAGACCCGCCAGGCCAGGAAGAGCTGGAACAGGGCCACGAGCGAGAGCAGCACCACGACCACGACCAGCAGCGGGCCCGACGCCTCGTCGATGTCGTGCTGGGTCACGTCGCCGCCCAGGAACAGCGACCTCAGCGTCTGGTCCCAGTGCAGAGCGAGGTTCGCGAGCCAGATCAGGTCCGCGACGACACCCAGCACGACCAGCAGCGCGCCGGCGGTCGTCGCGGCCGGGCGGCCAGGCTTCTGCGCAGCGGCGTCCACGACCGGCTCTGCCGGGGCAGCCACGGCGCGGACGTCGACGACGGGGAGGGCGCCGTCGGTCCTGATCGCGTCGCCGCCGCCGTTGCGTGCGTGGTAGCCGGTCGAGAAGTCCTCGATGACCTCGACGTCGACGCCCACGTCGGCCGCGAGGAGCGTGCCCACGACGTGGTCGCGCTCCCGGTCGGTGTCCGCCTCGATCTTGTGCGTGACCTGGAGCGTGAAGAGCGAGAACCCCACGGCCCGGTCGTACGTCCCGGCCGCGAGCCAGTCGACGCGCCGACCTCCCGGCAGCGGCCAGGCCGGCGGGCAGCGCCAGAACCGGATGTGGTGGCGGCGCGACGGGTTGCCCTCGACCTCCTGCTGGTACGCGAAGTCCTGCTGGCGCCCGAACAGGAACAGCGGGCTCACGGGAGCCTGGTCGTAGCTGCGGCGGCTGAGCGTCGCCGCGACGATGCGTCCGCTCGAGGCGAGCGTGACGTCGTCGGCGAGGGTCCAGCCCGCGGCCTCCATCGCCGCGCGCACCTGCGCCTCCTCGCCCAGCAGCGCGAGGTTGACCGGGTCTCCCAGCAGCCCGTTCGCGGTGCGCGTGCGCCCGATGAAGTACTCCGGCACGTAGAGCGCCGTGAGAATGCGGTGCAGGCGCGGCAGGGCGAGGTACGCGATGACGAGCCAGACCGCGACGACGTAGAGGATCGCGAACCAGCCGAGGTGGATCGACTCGCTCAGCACGAGCCACGCGAGCCACACGGCCGCGAGCCCCGCGAAGACGAAGAAGAACCCGTCGCCGAGCGCGACGAGCCGGTCGCGCGCGCCGCGGGGACCCCTCGCCCCGTCGTCCGCCGCGCCGTGGTCTCCGGCGGGCGGGTGGGGGGGCACCTCGCCAGGTCCGTCGGCGGGCACCGCGACGGTTCGGGTGGGGTCGTGCGCGCTCTCGCGGGTCACGCCCCCAATCTATGGCGCGTGGCGCAGCCGGGCCGGGTGAGGGCGCAGGGGTGGGACCGGGCTCAGACCGAGCAGTCGCAGACGGGGTTGAACTCGACGACCTGGTCGCCGAGCTCGGGGTGCGCCCACGCCTGGGCCTCGGCGAGCGAGGCGAACCTGCGCCCGGCGAGGCGGCCGTTGGCGAACAGGACGCCGGCCTCGATCTGGTCGCGGACGTCGTCCGGCTCGGCGGGGGGCGCCGCGGTCCGGGGGGCCGCGTCGGTCCGGGTGCTCACGCTGGTCATGACGTCCTCCTGCGCTCGGTGGCTCCCTCCCAGTATGGCTCGGCGCCGCGGGTCCGTCAGTAGGCGGTGTGCGTCCAGAGGTGGAACAGGGCGTAGGCCCGGACGGGCGCCCAGGCCTCGGCCACCCGAGCGGCCGCAAGCGCGTCGATCCCGCCGAGGGCCTTGCGGAGCACCAGGTCGCCCGGCACGAACCCGTCACGGTCCCCGAGCACCTTGACCGACAGGTAGTCGACGGTCCACGGCCCGATCCCGGGCAGGGCGAGCAGCCGCGCGCGGGTGTCCGCGAGCGCCGCCGGGTCCTGCGCGGTGTCCGGGGCGAGCACCAGCCCGTCGGCGCAGGCCTGGGCGAGCGCGAGCAGCGTGCGGGTGCGGGCGCCCGTGATCCCGACGGCGGACCGCAGCTCCGCGGCCTGCGCCCCGGCGAGGGTCTCCGCGTCGGGGAACAGGCGCAGGTCGTGCGGCCCGGCGGGGGGTCCCGGGCGTCCGTGGGCGGCCGCGAGCCGCCCCGCGAAGGTCCGGCACGCCGCGAGGGAGACCTGCTGGCCCAGGACGGTCGTGACGGCGGCCTCGAACCCGGAGGGGTGCCCCACGACGCGCAGCCCCGGCCGCGCGGCGAGCAGGGGCGCGAGCACGGGGTCGGCGCCGAGCACGGCGTGCACGGTCGCGAGGTCGGCGTCCGTGTCGAACCACCGGGAGACCAGGGCGCTGACCGCGTCCGGGTCCCCGCCGTCCCCGCGCACCTCGATGCCCTCGGGCGCCAGCCGCACGGTCACGGCCGCCGTGCCCGAGCGCGTCTCGACGAGCCGCGTGACCTCCCCCCGCGCGGCGTCAGCGCGGTCGACGCGGTCGACGCCCGGCACGGCGTGCGCGACGAGCGTCGCGAGCGCCGAGGCCGCGTCGAACGGCTGGGCCACGGGCAGGTGCCGCGCCCAGGCCCCCTCCCCGGGGGCGCCGACCTGCGGGACGGTCGTGGCGCCGTCGGGCAGGCTCATGCCGCGTGCTCCAGCGCGAGCAGCAGGCGCTTGGCCTCCGGGCCGCCCGCGTAGCTGCCGCTCGAACCGTCCGAGCGCACGACCCGGTGGCACGGCACCACGAGCGGCAGCGGGTTCCTGGCGCACGCGGTCCCCACGGCCCGCACGGCGCGCGGGCTGCCCGCGGCCAGCGCGACCTGGGCGTAGGACGCGGTGCGCCCGTAGCCGATGTCGCGCAGGTGGCTCAGCACCTCACGCCGGAAGGGTCCCGTGGCCATGGTCAGGTCGAGCGGCAGGTCGAACGTGCGGCGCTCGCCCGCGAAGTACTCGTCGATCTCGGTCGCGAGCCGGTCCAGGCGCGCCGGGGACCGCAGGACGCGCGGGCTCACGGTGCGGGCGATGCGCTCGAGGACGGCGTCGTGCCCCTCGACGTCGAACGCGATGCGCACGACGCCCTGGTCGGTCGCGGCGAGCAGCAGCGTGCCCACGGGCGTGTCGAGCGTGCGGTAGGCGACGTCGAGCAGGCCCGACGACGCGGCGTCGGCCGCGAGGCGGTCGTGCAGCCGCGAGAGCGCGGCCCGGGAGTCGTCGCCGCGGCCCTGGTCGAGGACCCGCGCCAGGGGCCCGAGCAAGGTGGCGTCGTCGAACGAGGTGTCGCTCATGAGGCACTTCCTTTCGAGGCACGAGCGGAGGACGGGTGAGGCGCGGCCGGGACGTACGTGCGGCGCAACGTCGCCATGCCGTCGGCGGCCGCTCGGCGCGCGGCCTCGGTGCTGCCGCCCAGGATCGCGGCGACCTCGCGGTAGGCGAGGCCTGCCACGTGGTGGTACGCCACGGCCTGGCGCTGCTTGGGCGGCAGGGCGGCGAGCGCGCGCCACAGGTCGGGGTCCCGCTGCTCGACGTCGCGCTCGGGCAGCCCGTCGCGGCTGGGCTCGTGGGTGAGCTCGGCGACGTCGGGCACGGCGATCGGCGCGCGGGCGCGGCGCCGGGTGACGTCGATCGCCTTGCGGTGCGCGATCGTCACGAGCCAGGCCTCGACGTTGGCCCCCTCGTCGAGGCGCGGGTAGGCCGCGAGCGCCGACAGGAAGGTCTCGGACCACGCGTCCTCGGCGTCCACGGGCCCGAGGACCGCGCGGCACACCCGCAGGACCGTGGCACCGTGCTCGGCGACGACGCGCTCGAAGGGCTTCACGTCGGGTGGACGGCCCGGGCGCGCGGGACGTGCGGTGCTCGCGGGGGACGCAGCGCCGGGGCGGGCATCAGAACAGCCTGCTCGCGCGCGTCTCGTCGGACTCCTCGAGCGCGAGGAGGAACTGCTTGCGCTCGAGCCCGCCCGCGTACCCGGTCAGGCGTCCGTCGGCACCGACGACGCGGTGGCAGGGCACGACGATGCTCAGCGGGTTCTGGCCGTTGGCCGCGCCGACCGCACGGGCAAGGTTCTTGTCGCCGAGCGCGAGCGCGAGGTCCCCGTAGGAGCGCGTCTCGCCGTAGGGGATCTGGGCGAGCAGCGCCCAGACCTTCTGCTGGAACCCGTCGCCGACCGGGGCGAGCGCGAGGTCGAACTCGCGCCGCGACCCCGCGAAGTACTCCCCGACCTGGACCCTGACCTCCTCGAACGCGTCGTCGTCGCGCTCGCCGAAGGTCTCGCCCGTCGGGCGGCGCTTGTGGGCGTCGAAGTACAGGGCGCGCAGCCCCTCGTCCGTGCCGACCGCGGTGAGGTCGCCCACGGGCGAGCCGAAGACCGCGTGGCGCACGGCCCTGTCCTGCTCCAGCGGGGGCTCGGGGGGCAGCAGGTGCTCGGGGTGCTCCCTCACCGTGGCGTCTCCCGTCCTGGTCGTGACCTGCGTGCTGTGTCTCATGCACTGTAGACGCAGGGGTCCGACAAGACGTGAGATCCGGCGTCGGCCCCTGGCAGGTAGGGTGTGCTGTCGCGCCGGACAGACCGCGCGAACCACGCTTGCTGGACGAATCGACCGACGGGACGAACTCATCATGATGGGTGGTCACCACGCCGCCTGCGGCGCGGCCGCATGGGTGGCGGTCACCTCGACCGCCCCGTACACGCTCGGCATCTACCCCGTCTCCGACGTGGGCGTCATCACGGGCGCGATCGTGTGCGCCGGCGCGGCCCTGCTGCCCGACGCCGACCACCACTCCGGCACGATCGCACACTCGCTGCCGCCCGTCTCCGAGGGCGTCGCGAACCTCGTCGAGACCATCTCCGGAGGGCACCGGCGCGGCACGCACTCGATCCTGGGGATCGTCGTCTTCACGGCGCTCGCGTGGCTCGCAGGCCTCGTGACGTACGAGTCGGACACGTTCGGCACCGTCGCGGTCGGGGCGGGCGTCGTCGCGATCCTGCTCGTCGCGTTCGCGCTCAAGGCCCTCAAGCTCACGCGCGGCGGCAAGCTCGGACCCTGGATCGGGTCGATCACGATCGCGGTCCTCGTCGCGCTCCTGGCCCCCGAGGAGTGGAACTGGCTCCCCGTCGCGGTGGGCCTCGGCGTCGCCGTCCACATCGTCGGCGACGTCATGACCACGGGCGGCTGCCCCCTGCTGTGGCCCCTCACGTTCAAGGCGCCGCGCTGGGTGCGCAGGACCAACGTGCTCAACGACATCTGGCGCCCCGGCGGCAACTTCGCGCTGCCCGTCCTGGGCAACGCCGGGTCGGTGCGCGAGTGGCTCTTCCTCATCCCCGTCACCGCGTACGCGGTCGTCGGGGTCGGGTGGTCCCTGCTGACCCAGATGGGCTTCGACACGGGCGGGACGTACACGCTGATCGTGCAGTCCCTCGGAGGCTGACCGGAAAAACCGTTGCGCCCGCTCGACGCCGTGCGCGACAGTTGGGACGTCCGCCGGAGATGGCCCGGCCACGAGGCGCGGCTGCGAGCCGCGAGAAGCAGGAGGTGAGTGATGACCGTCGTCGTCGTACTCCACACCCTCCCCTTCCCGAGGAGCCTCGTCCGCTGACGCGCCCGGCTCCTCCCTCGTCCGAGGAGCCCCACCCGTGCACGAGCACACCGATTTCCCCGCACTCCCCCGCTTCACCGGCACGCCCGACGACGCCCTCTACGCCGAGGCCGACGGCGGCGACCCGGACCCCGGCCTCGGCCCCGACCAGCGCTGGTCCACCTGGTCCGGCGTCGAGAAGGGCATGCGCGGCCCCGAGCCCCGGCCGGGCTGGGTCGTGACGGCCGACGCCGCGCTCGACACCGAGCTCGGCGTCCTCAAGTCCGGCAAGGAGGCCGACGTCTTCCTCCTGGAGCGCGCCGTGCCCGACGACCCCGACCAGTTCTCGCTCCTCGCCGCCAAGCGGTACCGCTCGTCCGAGCACCGCGCGTTCCACCGCGACTCCGCGTACGTCGAAGGGCGACAGGTGCGGCGGTCGCGAGACCGGCGCGCGATCGAGCGCAAGTCCTCCTACGGCCGCGAGGCAGCGGCCGCGCAGTGGGCGAACGCAGAGTTCGCAGCGCTGTGCCTGCTCTGGTCGGCCGGGGCGCCCGTCCCCTACCCGGTCCAGATCGACGGGACCGAGATCCTCATGGAGTTCGTGGGCGAGCACGCGAGCAGCGGCGAGAGCGACGGGTCCGCGGCGAGCCGCGTCGCGGCCCCGCGCCTGGCCCGCGTACGACCCGACGTCGCCACGGTCGAGTCGTACTGGGACCAGCTCCGGCACGCGATGGGGATCCTCGCCTCGCACGGCTACGCGCACGGCGACCTGTCGCCGTACAACGTCCTGGCCCAGGGCGGGCGCATCGTGATCATCGACCTCCCGCAGGTCCTCGACCTCGTCGCCAACCCGCACGGCACCGAGCTCCTCCTGCGCGACTGCCGCACCATGTGCGCGTGGTTCCGCTCGCGGGGGCTCGACGTCGACGAGGGCGAGCTGTTCGCCGACCTCATCGCACGGGCCTGGTGACCCGGGCGACCGCCGCAGGGCGCTGACCTCGGGGCACGGTCGCCGACCCGGTACGCATCTCGTGCCGGGTCGGCGCACCCGACCTACCGTGAGGGGATGACCTCACCCACGACCGACGCGACGCCCTACGACCACGACGACGTCCAGACCTTCCTCAACTCCTACGGCGTGGCGCTCGCCGCCGGCGACCTCGACGCGCTCGCCGAGGCCTACGCGTTCCCCGCGCTGGTCGTGACCGACGAGGTGTCGGTGCTCATCAGCGACCCCGACACGGTGCGCGAGTCCTTCCGTGGTGCGGCCGAGAGCTACCGCGACCGGGGGCTCGTCGGTGCGGTCGCGCAGATCCGGTCGCTGGGCACCACGAGCGCGGGGCTGGTGTGGGCCGACGTGCGCTGGAGCTACCGGGACGAGTACGCGGGCGAGGCCGACACCGAGAGCTTCCGCTACCTGCTGCGGCGGGGGCGGGACACGTTCCTGATCTGCGTCGTCGTCCCGGTGGACCCGTTGGCGTGACGTCCTGCTAGGCTCCCCGCCATGCGTTCCTCGCTCCTCCTTATGCAGCCGCGCTGACCAGGCACGACCAGCGCGGCAGCCCCTCGTACCCTCGAGGGGCTTTTTTGTGCCCGCACCCAGGACGGAGCAGCACCGAGGAGACACCATGCCCCAGGACCAGGACCAGGACCAGACCGCGCTGGCCACGCCGACCGTCGCGACCGTGAAGGCACCCGAGACCTCGCCCGCCGAGCACACCGGCCCGGCGGGGCAGGCTCGGATCGAGGCCCGCTGGCAGGAGGTCTGGGAGCGGCTCGGGGTGTTCCGGGCCCGCGACGACGGATCGGCCGAGCGCCGGTACCTGCTGACGATGTTTCCGTACCCGTCGGGCGACCTGCACATGGGGCACGCCGAGGTCTTCGCCCTCGAGGACGTCGTCGCGCGGTACTGGCGCCTGCTCGGGCACGACGTGCTCAACCCCATCGGGTGGGACTCGTTCGGCCTGCCGGCCGAGAACGCTGCGATCCGGCGGGACGAGAACCCTGCGGTGTTCACCGAGGCCAACATCGCGACCCAGGCCCGCTCGATCCGACGCTACGGGGTGTCGTTCGACTGGTCGCGGCGCCTGCGGACGTCGGACCCCGAGTTCATGCGCTGGACACAGTGGCTCTTCGTGCGCCTGGTCGAGAGGGGGCTCGCGTACCGCGCGACGGCCTCGGTCAACTGGTGTCCGCAGGACGCGACCGTCCTGGCCAACGAACAGGTCGTGGGCGGATCGTGCGAACGGTGCGGGGAGCCCGTCGTGCGGCGTGACCTGACGCAGTGGTTCGTGCGTATCACGGACTACGCCGACCGGTTGGTCGACGACATGGACGATCTCGTCGGACAGTGGCCCGAGAAGGTCCTGACGATGCAGCGGAACTGGATCGGGCGCAGCCGCGGGGCGCGGGTCGAGTTCGAGGTCGCGGACGGGAGGCCACGACCGGGCGGCCGCCAGAGCGTGTCGGCCTTCACGAGCCGACCCGAGACGCTTTTCGGCGTGACGTTCCTGGCCGTGGCGCCCGACGCCGACGTCGCGCGCGAGCTGTGCGCGCCGGACCGCGCGCAGACGCTCGACGCGTACCGCGCGGCGAGCCGGGACCTGAGCGACATCGACCGCCGGTCCACCTCCCGGGACAAGACCGGCGTCTTCCTGGGGACTCATGTCGCGCACCCGGTGACGGGCGAGCGGCTGCCCGTGTGGGCGGCCGACTACGTCCTGCCCGGGTACGCGTCGGGGGTCGTGGCGGGGGTCCCGGCGCACGACGAGCACGACCGGGCGTTCGCCGAACGCCACGGTCTGCCAGTGCGCCGGGTCCTGCGCTCCGGGGGCGAGGGGGACGCGGTCGTGCACGACGTCGTCGTGCGCTCGAGCGGGGGCGGGCTGACGCTCGACGGGCTGAGCGCAGCAGAGGCCGCCGAGCGCGTCGTGACCTGGCTGTCCGCGCACGACCGAGGTGGGCCGCAGGTCGTCTTCCGGCTGCGGGACTGGCTGGTCTCGCGTCAGCGCTACTGGGGCGCCCCCATCCCGATCGTCCACTGCGCCGTGTGCGGTGAGGTCCCCGTACCCGACGACGAGCTGCCCGTGCGCCTGCCGGATCTGCGCGGCAAGGACCTCGCGCCCCCAGGGGTCTCGCCGCTGGCCGGCGCCGAGTCGTGGGCGCGCACTCCCTGCCCACGGTGCGGCGACGAGGCGCGACGGGACACCGACACGCTCGACACGTTCGTCGACTCGTCGTGGTACTTCCTGCGGTACTGCTCCCCCGGGCACACCGCCGGGCCCTTCGACCCCGAGGCCGTGCGGCGCTGGATGCCCGTCGCCCAGTATGTCGGCGGTGTCGAGCACGCGATCCTGCACCTGCTCTACAGCCGCTTCGTGACGAAGGTGCTGCACGACATGGGACTGGTCGACGTCATCGAGCCCTTCACCACCCTGCTCAATCAGGGGCAGGTGATCAACCAGGGAAAGGCCATGAGCAAGTCGCTGGGCAACGGGGTGGACCTGAGCGCCCAGCTCGACGAGCACGGCGTCGACGCGGTGAGGCTGACCATGGTCTTCGCCGGGCCGCCGGAGGACGACGTCGACTGGGCCGACCTGTCTCCGCAGAGCATGCGGCGCTTCGTGGGGAGGGCGTTGCGCGTCGCCCAGGACGTGACGAGCCCTGCCGTGGCCGACACGTGGTCGACGTCCTGCCCGGCGGCGTCGGGCGGCGACGAGGGGCTGCGGCGGACGACACACCGGGCCGTCCAGGACGTCTCGACGCTGCTGGAGGCCTCCCGGTTCAACGTGGCGGTCGCGCGCGTCATGGAGCTCACCCGCGCGGCACGCAGGGCTATCGACGCCGGGCCCGGTCCGAGCGATCCGGCCGTGCGCGAGGCCGCGGAGACCCTCGCGATCATGCTGAGCCTGTTCGCTCCGTACACGGCCGAGGAGATGTGGGCCGCGCTGGGGCACGCACCGTCGGTCGCGGTGGCCGGATGGCCCGTCGTCGATCCCGCTCTGCTGTCCGAGCCGACCGTGGTCGCCGTGGTGCAGGTCGACGGCCGGGTGCGAGACCGGCTGGCCGTCCCCGCGACGATCGAGGAGGACGCCTTGCGCGCTGCTGCTCTGGGGCGTGATGCCGTTCGTCGCGCCGTGGGCGACCGGTCCGTGACGCAGGTCGTCGTGCGCGCCCCGCGGGTGGTCAACGTCGTGACCGTCCAGGCATGACAGGTGAGCCCGGTCACCTCCGCCGACGACCAGCTCGTGACCTTGGCCACGACCGGGTGAATTCACCCGCTCCTGGTTCTTTGGAACATGCACGGGTGTGCCACCTTCGTTGTCGACATTTGACGACAAAGGATGCGACATGGCACACGACACCGGCGCAGGCCCACGAGGAACAGGATCTGGGCCGCACTCACCGCGCTGGTGGTAGCGCTCCCCCTCGTGGTCGCCCCGGCGACCACGGCGACCGCCGAGGAACCCGGGTTCCTCACGGTCACCAAGACCGCCTCGGTCACCGAGGTCGTGCCCGGGCAGCGTTTCACGTACACCGTCGAGATCGGGTGCACCACGTTCGGCGCCGGCTGCACGAACGCGACCCTGAGCGACCTCGTCCCCGACGGCCTCCTCGTCGTCGGCGAACCCGTCCTGGGCGGCACCACGACCGGCGACGTGCGCGTCGACGGCAACCAGGTCGACGTCGTGTTCACCAACGCGCTCACCGACCCCGTCGGAGCCGTCGGCATGCCCGCCGCGTCCACGGCCATCGTGACCATCACGGTCGACGTCGACCCCGACCTCCCCTACACCGCGAGCGGCATGCCGATCGTCAACACCGCGACCGCCGACGCCACCAACGCCGGCCCGGCCACGGACGACGCGACCGTGACCCCCACCGTGCCCCTCGCGCTCCGGGCGAGCGTGACCAAGTCCATCGACCCCGCGTCGGCCCCCGCCGTCCCGGGCGCCTCCGCGACCGCGACCCTGAGCGCGACCAACAGGTCCAACGCCGCCGTCGAGTCCCTCACCCTGACCGACCCGGCGGACCCGCCGCCACGCCCAGCCCGTTCGAGCACCTCGCGTTCGCGGGCTTCGGCACCGTGACGTTCCCGCAGGACGCCGACCAGGCGCAGGCCTTCGTGTGGGACGGGTCCGCGTGGGTCGCGGGCCCCGTCGGCGCACAGCCCACGCTGCCCGCCGGGATCGACCTCGAGGACGTCCGCGGGGTCCGCGTCGAGTTCACCAGCTCGACCGGCGCGCACCTGCCCGCCGGAACCACCGCGACGGTCCCCCTGGAGCTCGTCCAGCGCCCGAGCGTGTCGACGCTGACGGACCCGCTGACCGTGACCAACACCGCGACGTCGAGCGTGCGCCTCGGCGCCGCGACCGCGACGTCGGCCCCTGCGAGCGACACCCACGAGATCCTCCCCGTGCACCTGTCCGCGACCGCCGGTAAGACCTTCTCCCCCGACCACGTGCGGGCGGGCGACCCCAGCACGGTGACCCTCACGGGGACCAACAGCGGCACCGCCGTCACGTCGCTGTCCATCGCCGAGCCCGGGCCCGGCGCCGCCACGAACCCCTTCACCGACGGCCTCACCTTCACCGGCTTCGGCTCCGACGGCGCCGGTGCGGACGTCGTGTGGCCCACGGGTGCCACGAGCGCCGGCGTGACCTTCACCTACGCCGACGGCTCGACCCGGACCCTCACGGCCACGGGCCCCGACACCCTGCCCCAGCCCCCGGCCGGCAAGACCGTGACCGGGTTCGTCGTCGAGTACACGGGCGCGATCGTCGCCGGGGCGCAGGCCACCGTGCCTTCACCGTGGACACCGACCCGGACCAGAGCATCGAGGAGCACGCGCGGCACAACGAGATCCTCGTGACCGTCGTCGACGGCCCCGACAGCGGGACCGCGACCGCCGCGCACACGCTCACGAGCTACGTCGACCGCCTCGCGGTCGACGTCACCAAGCGGATCAGCCCCGCCGAGATCCTCGCCCACCCCGGCGAGATCGCCACGGTCCAGCTCCCGACGCAGATCAAGCCCTTCCCCGCCTCGACCACCGACGCGACCCACCTCGTGGTGCAGGACCCGCGCGTCCTGCCCGCCTCCCCCTCGCCCGACCCCTGGTGGAACGCGTTCGACGCCCGCAGCATCGCGCAGACCGCCGTCCCCGCCGGGGCGACCCTCACGATCCGCTACTGGGACGGCTCCGGGTGGGTCGTGCTGCCCGGCGGCGCGAACCTGGCCGGCCCGCAGATCGTGAACCTGCCCATCCCCGACGCCCTCAAGGACGACGTCCACGGGCTGCAGTTCGACTTCGCGAACCCGGCGGGCTTCCCGCCGGGCACGAGCGTCCAGCCCAACTTCTCGGCCGAGCTGCGCGCGACGCAGCGCGACGGCGCGCCCCTGCAGAACCTCGCGCAGACGATCGAGAACTGCGCGTCGGCGAGCGCCACGGACGGCGCCGTCTCCGGGTCCGCGGACGTCGCTCCGCCGTGTCCGGCGATCACCCTGATCCCCGTGACCCCGGGAACGGGCGACCTGGTCGAGAAGGAGTTCCTCGAGCCCGTGCCGGGCGCCGGAAAGACCGTGGTCGCGCGCTCCGGGGACCGGGTCGACGCCCGCCTGCACTGGTCGACGGGCGGTTACTCGGGCCTCGACGAGGTCGCGATCTCCGACGTCGCGGACCCGCAGACCACGAACGTCGCCGACTCGGTGTTCGACGCGTTCGACCTCGTCGCGGTCAGGCCCGTCACCCCCGCGACCGACCCGCTCATCGCCTACGACGCCGTCGCACGCGTCGAGCTGTGGGACGGGACGCGCTGGGCGCGTGCCGCGAACGACCCCTGCGCCGCGGGCTCCGCGTGCGACGGGACGTTCCCCGGGGTCACCCTGACCGCTCAGGAACGTGCCTCGACGCAGGCCGTCCGGCTCGTCGTGGTCGAGTCGACCACGCGCGGCGCGCGCCTCGCGGGCGACCCCACGCTCCCCCAGCCCGGTGACGGGGTGGCCCGCTCGACCGGCAACGGCCGCACGATCGACCTCACGTTCCAGGTCCGCGACACCAGGCGCAGCGACGGGACGCCCGCGCTCGGGAGCTCCTCCGGCGTCGTGTACAACCAGGCGGCGGCCGGGGACGTCCTCAACTCCGCACGCGTCTCGGGCGTCGTCGCGGGCTCCCAGGTCGTGACCGACACCGACGTCGACGTCGTGACGATCGTCGACGTCCCGCTCAACGTCGACGTGACCAAGTCCTGGACGGGCGGACCGCTGGGCATCCCCGTCGCGGGCACGCCCCGGGACGACTACCCGTCGGCGCGCGTGCGGGTCGAGGCGACCAACGCGACGGCCGCGAAGGTCGACCGCCTGACGGTCACCGAGCCCGGCACGACGGACCCGGCGGACGACCCCTTCGACGTGTTCGACCTCAAGGACGTCGTGACCCTCACGGTCCCGGCGGGTGCGACCAGCACGACCGTGACCCTGGTGCGCGAGGACGGGTCCACGACGACCCACACCCGGGCCGAGGCCCTGGCGCTCTCCGCGACCGACCTGGCCGACGTCGTCGGCGTCACCGTGGACCACGAGGGGCGCATCGCGGCGGGGGCGACCACGGTCCTCGTGCTCGACCTGCGCCTGCGGCCGGACACCCGCGGTACGGCAGACCCCGTCACCGTCGCGGCGTCCCCCGTGCGCAACCTGGCCCGCGCGAGCGTGGCCGACCTGGGCGGCAACGCCACCGGGGCCGACCCGACGGCGGACGACGACGCGACCATGACGCTCGTGCCCCAGGGCCTCGAGCTCGTGGTGACCAAGAAGTTCACGCCGGGCGTGCTGACCGAGCCGCGGACCGGCCCCGTCACCATGACCCTCACCGGGACCCCGGGCGGGGCGTCCCGAGCCCTCCGCATGGTGCTCACCGACGACGAGCCGCAGTTCTGGAACCAGTACTCCTTCACGGGCTTCGCGCCCACGTTCGGCCTGACCGCACCCATCGACCGCGTCCAGGTCGACGCGCTCGTCGGCGCCACGTTCACCGCCGACGAGGTCGGGATCTCGACCGCGGGCGGCCGCTGGGTCACGGGCTCGCCCACCACCGCGGCAGGCGTCAGGCTGCCCGACGGCGTGTCCCCCGCCCAGGTGCAGGGGCTGCGGTTCACGTTCACCCGGGCCGACGGGAAGATCTGGGAGAACCCGGCGACGCCGACCCAGTCCGTCCCGGTCCTCGTCGAGCGCCGCACCGACCTGCTGACCGGTGGCCCCGTCCTGTCGGACATGGCGGGCAACGCCCCCGCGCCCGGTGAGCGCACGCCCGGGACGGCGAGCAACTCGGTCCGGGGGCTCGTCCAGGGCGCCGAGCTCGTGGCCGGGTTCCCGATCTCCGCGAGCGACGAGGCGGAGGCCTCGATCCTCTACCAGCACCTGCCGAACGCGGTGAAGGTCGTCAAGAAGGCGAACGGGTCCGTGGCCGGCGGCTCGCAGGTCCCGGGACGCGCGTTCCCGTACACGCTCGAGGTCACGAACACGGGCCAGGTCGCGATCGTCGACCCGGTCGTCACGGACCGCCTGCCGAGCGACGCCGACGGCGCGCAGCTCGTGTTCGACCCGGTCGCGCACCCCGGTGGCGCGGGCGCCTTCGCCTACTCCCTCGCCGGGGCCGCCCCGAAGCCCGCGAGCGGGCCGGCGATGCCGTCGGCGCCCGCCGACGTGACGGTCGACGTCCAGGGTGACGTCGAGGAGCTCCGCTTCACGTTCCCCCAGGGCTCCGTCCTCGAGGTGGGGCAGACGTACACCATCACGGTGCGGCTCATGCTGCGCCCGGGCCTGCCCGGCGGCACGGCCGTCGTCAACACGGTCGGCGTGACCGGTGAGCGGCCGTGGGACCAGTGCTCCCCGACCCTCGACCCCGCGACGGGCGAGTGCCGCGCCTCGACGACGGTCACGTCCGTCAAGGCGGGCACCCTGCGCTCCGAGAAGCTCGTCCGCGCCGAGGACGACGAGCTCGGCGCGTTCGCCTCGACCGGTGGCGCCACCTGCGTGCCCGACGCCGACGGCTTCCACTCCTACCCGTGCGTGCCCGTGACCAAGCCCGCCTCGAGCGAGGTGTGGCGCCTGCACTACACGAACACCGGCAACCTGCCCATGGACCGCCTGCGGGTGATCGACAAGCTGCCCGCGCCGGGCGACACCGGCGCCGTGAACCCCTTGCCCCGTGGGTCGCAGTGGCGGCCCCTGCTGGAGGGGCGGGCCGAGCTGGCACACCCCCCCCAGGGCGCGACCATGGCGCGGTACTACACGTTCGACGCGACCCCGTGCGTCGACGGCACCTCCTGCGCACCGGGTCGATGGACCGCGTTCACGGGGTCCGAGGGTCCGGAGATCCTCGACCGCGTCACGGGCGTCATGACCGAGGTCGCCTTCACGGACCAGGACCTGCTCGCCCCCCTCGGCGAGGTCAAGATCGACCTCTGGACGACGACCCCTGCGGTCTCGCCGACCACGGGCCCCGACACCATCGCCTGGAACTCGGTCGCCGGGACCGCACGGACGGTCGACGGCGCGAACCGGCAGTGGATCGCCGCCACCGAGGGCAACAGGGTCGGTGTCGCGCTCGCGACCGGACCCGTCAGCGTCGTCAAGGAGGTCACCGGTGACGGCGACCGCTTCGCACCCGGCTCGTTCCCCGTCCGGCTCGTGTGCCGCTCGGGCGTCGGGACCCGCCTCGAGCAGGAGGTGCCGCTCGGCGCACGCGGTGACCTGACCCTCGTCGCCGGGGTCCCGCAGACCGTCGCGGACGTCCCGTGGGGCTCCGAGTGCACCGTCGAGGAGGACGACGCCGCGACGGCGCCCACCGACTTCGACGCGACCACCGTCACCGTCGGCCGCGACGACCAGGCCCCGCCTGTCGTGATCGCTACCAACCGGTACGACCAGGCGTCGCTCCGGATCGCGAAGACCGTCGACTCGGCAGCCGTCGACCAGGACGGGACCCCCGTCGCGTACGGCCCGTTCACCATGACGGTGCAGTGCACGTTCCTCGGGGCCCCCGTCCACGCCGACGGCTTCGGACCGGGCAAGCCCATGGTGGTGTCCGTCGACGCGGGCGCCCAGGTCGAGCTGACCGGCCTGCCCGCCCGGGCCGAGTGCACGGTGACCGAGACCGGGACCGCGGGCTCGCCGTCGGGCTCGGTCACCGTCACCCAGGGGGCGGACGCACCCGTCACGTCCCCCGGGACGACCGCGACCCTGACCCTCCTGCCCGACGACGACGGTGAGCCGGCCAGCACGGTCACCGTCACGAACTCGTTCGAGGTCGGCGAGGTCGTGCTGACCAAGGTGGTCGACGGCGCCGGCGCGGACTTCGGCACGGGCCCCTTCACGCTCGCGCTGACGTGCACGCTCGACGACCCCAGCGGGACCCGGGTCGTGTACTCCGGGACCGTGGTCGTCGGCGGGGACCAGCCCCTCGAGGCGACCGTCGGGAACCTGGCGAGCGGTGCGGTGTGCGCCGTGTCCGAGCCCGGCGACGGCGGCGCCACGACCACGACCGTGTCGCCCGACGTCACGGTCACGACGGGGAGCCCGGCGCACCTGACGGTGACCAACACGTTCGAGGTCGGCGACCTGGTGGTCACCAAGGACGTCGTCGGGGACGGCGCGGAGCTCTACGGCGCCGGACCGTTCGAGGTCACGCTGCAGTGCACGCTCGCCGGCTCACCGATCACGGTGCCCGGGGGCGCCGCCCGCGCCGTCAGCCCGGACGGGCCCGCGACGTACCTCGGCCTGCCCGTCGGCGCGGAGTGCGACGTGACGGAGACCCGCACCGGCGGCGCCACGACCACGGTCGTGGGCGGCGACGACGAGACCGCCGCGGGCGAGGCCGTCGTGGTCACCGCCGGCACCCCCGTCCAGGTCACGGTGACCAACACGTTCGACGTGGGCGAGGTCCGCGTCGTCAAGCGGCTCTCCGGGTCCGGCGCGGCGCAGCACGAGGACGACGAGTTCACGTTCCTGCTCGTGTGCACGCGTGACGTCGACGGCACGGCCGTCCCCGTCGCGGTCCCGGACGGCCCGACCCGCACCGCGTCGGCGGCCTCCGACTGGGTCGCGATCTTCACCGACCTCCCCGTCGGCGCCACGTGCACCGTCACCGAGACCACGGTCGGCGGGGCGGACGAGGTCCGGGTCGTCGTCGACGGCCGGACCACCGTGACCGACCCCGCCGCCGGTGACCCCACGTCGGTCGAGTTCCGGCTGCCGTCCGGCCCGGACGTCTGCCTGCCCGTCGAGGTCGTCAACACCTGGGGGCTGAGCGGGGCCCTGGGCGGCACGGCCGGCGGACCCCTGGGCGGCACGGCCGGCACGGCCGGCACGACGACCCTGGCCTCGCGCACGGCGTCCCCGTTCGGGACGCCGCAGGTCGGGCTGAGCAACGACGCCGGGTGCGCCACCACGCCCCCCGGCGGCCTGACGCCACCGGACGAGGAGCCTGCTCCCGGCGACGGGGGCTCCTCGGCCGGCGGGACGACCCCCGGCGTCGGGACTCTCCCCCCTGACCGGCGTGAACGTCGGCCAGGCCGCCCTGCTCGCGAGCCTCCTCGTCGCCACGGGGTACGTCCTGGTCCGGGGCGCACGCACGCGCCGGTCATGAGGGCGCGGCGCCCCGGCGGGTGATCTCGCCGGGGCGCCGGGCTAGGCTCGAACCATGCTCCTGCGTGCCTACGACGACTCCGACGCCGACGCGACCCTGGGCGTCTTCCTGCGGGCCGTGCGGGTCACGGCTCGCGCCGACTACACGCCCGAGCAGATCGCGGCCTGGGCCTCCGACGACATCCCCATCGACGTCTGGGCGGCCAAGCGACTCCTGGTCGACACGGTCGTCGCCGTCGAGGGGGACGAGGTCCTGGGGTTCAGCGACGTCGACGAACGCGGCTACATCGACATGATGTTCGTCGACCCTGCCGTCACCCGGCGCGGTGTGGCCACGGCCCTGCTCGGACGGGTGACGGAGATCGCCCGCGAGCAGGGGGCCGACGAGCTCACCACGTATGCGAGCCTCACGGCCCGCCCGTTCTTCGAGAAGCACGGGTTCGTCGTGGTCGAGGAACGTGAGCCCGTGCTCCGCGGCATCTCGTTGACGAACTTCAGCATGCGGCGCGCACTCGTCTGATCCGTCCTGCATCACGCTCCCCGAGGTCCCGCTCCTTCCAGGTAGCGGGTGCACCCGCACCCGCCACGACCGAAGGAGGGGGCACCATGGCACTCACGACCAGCGCGCTGACACTCATCGGCCGACGGCACCCAGCGATCTTCGACCTGCTGGGCAACCCGTACGGCCCCTTCACCGGCTCCCGTGGAGCCGAGGTCTTCCTCAACCCGCAGCCGCTGCCGCCCGGCCCCCCGGACGGGATGCGCACCGGGTTCCACGCGGGCGCGGCGCTCGTCCAGCTCGCGTTCACCGCGCACCACCTTCACGTGGGCTTCGACATCGACATCGACGACTGGTGCCCGACCCCTCCCCGCCGCCCCAAGCTCCCGCCCTGGCCGGGTCCTCGCCCGCGCCCGTGGCGCACGGAGGTCGTCGACGAGTCCTGGGGGGCCGACTACGTGCTCGGGCTCGCGGGCTCGCTCGAGGTGTCGGCCTCCGTCTGGGAGGGGTTCGCCGGGGCCGACGTCCTGGACGGTGTCCACGGCAGGGCCCTGGAGATCGGGGCCAAGCAGGGGTGAGGCGGCGCCCGGTGCACCGAGATGCCGCTGGTCGTCGCCCCGGGGGGTGGGGCGACGACCAGCACCCGGGCGGGAGAGGTGTCGGGTCGGTGCCGGGAGCGCCCGGACGTCAGCCCTGACGCCCGACCAGCACCGAGACCGCGACGGCCGCCCCCGTGCCCACCTCGACGGCGACGGCGTGGCCGAGGCCCAGGTCCACGTCGTCCGCGGTGGTCAGCGCGACGTACCCCGCCTCGCCCTGGCGGAACCCGCACGAGACCGATCCGAGGGCTGCGCCGTCGACGGTCACGTGAGCGTCTCCGTCGCCCTCGCACGTGATCGCCACGGTGAGGGGCGCAGCGCTCGGCAGGTCCGCCCCGTCCGCGAGCGCCCCGGGTTCGACCGTGAGGTCGAGCGAGGAGCGCCCGACCGAGGACACGAGGTCGGTGTCCGCCGGCATCAGGTCACGCTGCGCCTGCAGGAGGTCGTCGGGCGTGACGGGGTCCACCGCGCACCCGGTCAGCAGGACGAGGGCCGCGACGACGCACCCGGTCAGGAGCCCGGGCCTCGATCGGCGGCGGGCACGTACGGGTCCGGTCCTCATGGGCCCCGAGTATGCCAGCGCGTCCCCTACTGGAAGTCCCGCGACCGCGACGCGACCTGCAACGACAGCGGCGCGAGGTGCTCCGCGAGGAGGTTCGTGGCGCCGTCGGCCCGTTCGAGACGCCCCCGCACCACGAGCGCGGGCGACGACCGCGCGACCCGCCGGAACCGCTGCCACAGGCCGGGCGTGCAGATGACGTTGAGCAGCCCCGTCTCGTCCTCGATCGACAGGAACGTCACGCCTCCCGCCGTCCCGGGGCGCTGGCGGTGGGTCACGACTCCCCCGACCGCGACCCGCCGACCGGCCTCGTGCTCGACGGCCTCCGCGACCGTGACGACCCCGGCCCGGCGCAGCCCGGGGCGCACGTACTGGGTCGGGTACGAGTCGGGCGAGACGCCCGTGGCCCACACGTCCGCGACCGCGGTCTCGACCTCGCTCATGCCCGGCAGCGTCGGCGCCTCGACCCCGACCGAGACCCCGGGCAGCGTGTCCGGGCCCTCCTGGGCGAGAGCGCCCGCGGCCCACAGCGCCTCGCGCCGGGCCACGCCCAAGGACTCGAGCGCGCCGCCCGTGGCGAGCGCCTCGAGCTGGGTCGTGGTCAGGTCGACGCGTCGCACCAGGTCGCGCAGGTCCGTGAAGGGGCCGTCCGCGCGCGCCGCGACGACCGCCTCCGCGACCGGGTCCCCCACCCCGCGCACGCTGCCCAGCCCCGTGCGCACCGCGAGGGACAGGTCGGGGTGCGGGGCGCCGTCGGGCGGGGCGGGAGAGCGCGGGGCGGCGGGACCGCGTCGGGGTGCGGCGCGGCTCGCCGGCGCCCGGGGCAGCCGCTCGAGCCCCGCCTTGACGCCCGACGCGTTGACGTCCGGGCGCAGCGTCGTGACCCCGTGACGGCGCGCGTCCGCGACGAGCGACTGCGGCGAGTAGAACCCCATGGGCTGCGCTGCGAGCAGCCCTGCGTAGAACGCGGCCGGGTGGTGCACCTTGAGCCACGCGCTCGCGTACACGAGGTACGCGAACGAGTAGGCGTGCGACTCGGGGAACCCGAAGTCCGCGAACGCCTTGAGCTTGTCGAAGATCTGCTCGGCGACGTCCGGGGCGACCCCGTTCTTCGCCATGCCCTCCAGGAGCCGCCCGTGCAGCGCCTCCATGCGCTCGACCGACCGCTTGGACCCCATCGCGCGGCGCAGCTGGTCGGCCTCGGCCGCGCTGAAGCCCGCGACGTCGATCGCCATCTGCATGAGCTGCTCCTGGAACAGGGGCACGCCCAGGGTCTTGGCGAGCGACTTCTCGAGCAGCGGGTGCAGGAACGTGACCTTCTCCCGGCCGCGGGCCCGGTTGATGTACGGGTGCACCGAACCGCCCTGGATGGGGCCGGGGCGGATGAGCGCGACCTCGATCACGATGTCGTAGAACGTGCGCGGCTGCAGACGCGGCAGCGTCGCCATCTGGGCGCGCGACTCGACCTGGAACACCCCGACCGTGTCCGCCGCGCACAGCAGGTCGTACACGGCCGGGTCCTCGTCGGGCAGCGAGTGCAGCTCCAGGTGGAGCCCTTCGTGCTCGGCGATCAGCTCGAACGCGACCCGGATCGCCGTGAGCATCCCCAGGCCCAGGAGGTCGAACTTCACGAGCCCCGCGTCCGCGCAGTCCTCCTTGTCCCACTGCAGGACCGTGCGCCCCTCCATGCGGGCCCACTCGACCGGGCACACCTCGATCACGGGGCGGTCGCACATGACCATGCCGCCCGAGTGGATGCCGAGGTGCCTCGGGAGCCTCAGGAGGCGCTCCGCGAGGCTCAGCACCGGGGCCGGGATCTCGCCCTCCTCGGCGGCCGACGGCGGGCGGTGGGCGGGCACGACGTCGTGCGGGTCGTCGGAGCGCAGCGCGGGGTCGTCCCGCCGGTCCGCGTCGTCGTGAGCCAGCGGGTCGACGACGCGACCCGACAGGTCCGGGGTCCGGTCGGCGTGCCCCGCGTGCGGGCGGTCAGGGCGTCGCCGGGGTGCACCGGTCCCCCAGACCTCGGCCGCGCGGGCGTCCTTGGCCGCGGTGCGGGTCACGACGACGGGCGGGCCGACGGGCGTCGTGACCCGCCCCGCCGAGGCTGCGGCCCCGGCCGCCGGGCCGTGCGCCCCGCGCGCCGCGATCGCCCGTTCCCGGGCCGCCCGGTCCGCCGCGGGGCTCGACGGGTCCGGCCCGCGCAGCGACCCCCACCGCTCGATCGACTTGCTCCACGCGTCCTGCTGCCCGACGTCGTGCCCGAGGGCCCGCGCGGCGTCCCGCACCGCGGACTTCGGCCGGTAGGAGATGACGTTCGCGACCTGCGCCGCGTGCGTGCGCCCGAACCGCTCGTACACGTACTGGATGACCTCCTCGCGGCGCACCGACTCGATGTCGACGTCGATGTCCGGCGGGCCGTCGCGCTCGGGCGCGAGGAAGCGCTCGAACAGCAGGCCGTGCTTGACGGCGTCCACGGCCGTGATGCCGAGCGCGTAGCAGACGGCCGAGTTCGCGGCCGAGCCGCGCCCCTGGGCGAGGATCCCGCGCGTGCGGCAGAACTCCACGAGGTCGTAGACGATGAGGAAGTACCCGGGGAACCCGAGCTGCTCGATGATCGCGAGCTCGTGGTCGATCTGCCGCCACGCACCGGGCTCGTGCTCGGCGTCGCGCGGGCCGTAGCGGTCCGTGGCCCCCCTCTCCACGAGCACACGCAACCACGACCGCTCGTCGTGGCCGGCCGGGACCGGGTACGGCGGCAGCTCCGGGGCCACGAGGCGCAGGTCGAACTGGCACTCGGCCCCCAGCTCCGCCGCGGTGACCACGGCCTGCGGGTGGCGGCGGTGCCGGTCCGCCATCTCGGCCGCCGAGCGCAGGTGCGCGGTGGGGGCCCCGGGCAGCCAGCCGTCCATGTCGTCGAGCGACGAGCGTGCACGCACGGCCGCGAGCGCCCCCGCGAGAGGCGCGTCGCGGGGGCGCGCGTAGTGGACGTTGCCGGTCGCGACGAGCGGCAGGCGTGCCCCCGCGGCCAGGTCGGCGAGCGCGTCGCACAGGTCGCTGTCGCGGGGGTCGCCCGAGTCGGTGATCTCCACGGCCACGTTGTCCGGGCCGAAGACCTGGACGAGCCGGTCGAGCTCGCGCCGAGCGGCCCGCGGCCCCTCGGTGAGCAGCGCCGAGCGCACCGCGCCCTTGCGGCAGCCCGTGAGGACGAGCCACTGGCCGCCCGACTGCTCGCCGAGCAGGTCGAGGCGGTAGTCGGCCGCCCCCTTGGTGCCCGTCGCGAGGTGCGCGGTCGCGATCGCGCTCGACAGGTTGCGGTACCCGTCGGGGCCGCGGGCCAGGACGAGCAGGTGGGACGCGCGCGAGTCCGGCACGCCCGTGGGTGCGTCCAGGACGGGGGCGGCACCGGGGGTGGGCGCGACGGGCAGGTGCAGCTCGGCGCCGAACACGGTGGGCAGGGACAGCGCGCGCGCTGCGGTCGCGAAGCGGACCACCCCGTACAGACCGTCGTGGTCGGTCACCGCGAGCGCGGACAGGCCCAGGTGCGCGGCCTCGGCCGCGAGCTCCTCGGGGTGGCTCGCGCCGTCGAGGAAGCTGAACGCGGAGTGCGCGTGCAGCTCGGCGTAGCGGGGCGCCGAACCGACGGGCCTAGTCATAGACGGCCTCCACGGTCCAGCGCCCCTGGGCGCTCGCGAGCAGCACACCGCGCCCGTCGTCGAGCAGCACCTGCAGGTACGCCCGGCGGCGCGGTGCCTCGCTCCACCAGCGTTCGGCGAGCGGCCACGGCCCGGACCAGCCGAGCACGCGTCTGCCGGCCCCGGCGCGAGGCGCGAGCCACCGCACGGTCGCGGGCGGTGCGCTCATCGCAAGGCGTACGTCGACGCGGACGGGTGCTCCGGCGTCGTCCAGGACCGCGACGTCCTCCGGGACGTCCAGCACGAGGGCGGGCGCGGGCTCGGGCAGGCGTCCCGGCCACGGCAGGTCCGCCCGCCGGGGCGCGGGAGCCGCGTCCCCCCAGGGGGCGAGGTGCACCTGGTCGTGGACGTCGCGCCCGCCCTGCGTGGTGACGCTCAGGACGCCGTCCCCGCCCAGGAGCCCCTGGACGCGGCCCAGCGCACGCCGGGCGCGTGCGTCCTCGCCGCTCGACACGCCCCACAGCCGCGGCTGCTCGACCCCTGCGGGCACGACCTCCTCCGCGGTGATCGCGAGCCGCACGAGCGGCGAGGGCCGGTCCTCGGGCAGGTCCGGCAGGTCGTCGTGGGCCGTGCCGTCGTCCGGCTCGCTCCCGCGACCTCCCTGCGGGCTCCCTCGTCGCTGCCGCTGCTCCTGGCGCCGGCGCTGCCCCAGCGCGACGCGCGACGCCGTGAGCCACCCCTCGAGCTGCCAGCGCACGCGGTCGGTGATCCGGGCCGCGGTGAGCCCGCCCATGGCCCCGTCGTCGCAGCGCCAGGTCCGTTCGAGCTCGCGCCCGTCCTCGGTGCGGGCCGTGATGCGCAGCCGACCGCACGACGACGACCGTTCGACGAGCTGGGCGTGCAGGTCCTCGGCGAGGCGGCGGGCCGCGAAGGTCGCGACGTCGACGCGCTCGGCGGGCGGGTCGAGCTCGCACCCGACGGCCACGTCGGCCTCGATGCGACGCCTCGCGGGCGGGCGCAGGTCCTCGCCCTGCGCGAGGCGCTGGGCCCACGCTCCCAGGTCGCCGAAGCGCGACAGGACGCTCGCGGCGGGCAGCGCCGCGAGGTCGGCGAGGGTCCGCACACCGAGGCGTCCCAGGAGGTCGACGAGCTCGGCGACGGGCTGGGCGTCGCCCGCGACGACGTGGACGAGCTCTCCCAGCGGGCGGGGGGCGAGGTAGGCGCGCGAGCCCCCCGCGGGCACGACGGACGAGGCCCGCGCCGCGAGCACCGCGGCCAGGATCCCGTCGGCGACGCCGACCTGGCTCTCGTGGCCGGTGTCGTGGACGACCCGCTCGACGAGCACCTGCGCGAGGCGCTCCTCGGTGCCGTGGTAGCGCGCGGGGCCGCCCGAGGGCAGGAGCAGCAGGCCCGGGCGCGCGACCTCGATGCCCGCGACCACGGTCTCGGCGGCGAGCGCGACGGGCTCGAACTCGCGCGCGTCGCGGGCGTTGTCGGCGTCGAGCAGCTCGATCTCGGGGCAGCACTCCTGCGCCCGACGGCGCCGCATCCCCCGGCGCACGCCCTGCGCCCGCGCGGTGGCCGAGACCGCGAGGACCCGGCGGCCGTCGTGCGTGGCCGCGGGCACGTGCGCGGGGACCTGCGCGGCGCCCATCGCGGCGACGACGGGCCAGTCCGGCACCCACAGGACCGCGGTGCGGGTGGCTGCCTCGGTGCTCATCCGACGAGCCGGAGGCCGGGCGGGGTCTTCTCGACCTGCCGCGGGTTCTTCACGGCGCCCCCGTGCAGCGGCAGCTCGACCTGGCGCACGATGCCGCGCGAGGCACCGGCCCGCCCGCTGCGCTCGACCGTGAGCCGTCGCCTGCGCAGGTACCCGGCACCGTGGTCCGTACCCGACCACGTGCCGTCGCGGACCGTGAGGACCACGTGCGCCCCCGCCCAGGGTTGTGCGGCGACGAGGAGGTTCCCGCGCTCGCGGGCGCGGGAGGTCAGGCGGCGTCGGTCGGCGTCCGTCAGCGCGGCCTGCGGTCCGACCACGACGACGTCGATCCCGTCGAGCAGGGCGGCGACGGCTGCCGCGGCGTCGGGGCCCGGGGACGGGACGAGCGCGACGCGGCCGAGATCGATGCCGGCCTCGGCCGCCGCGAGGATCCCGAGGCGGGGGAAGCCGACCATCGCCGTCCAGGCCCCCGTGCGGGAGGCCTCGGACAGCAGCGCGAGCAGGAGCGAGGTGGACCCGTCGACCACGACCGCGGTACCGCGCTGGAGGCCGCCGGACGGGAGCAGGCCGGCCAGCTCGTCGGGGACGGGGAGGAGCTTCTCCTCCCCCGTGGCGTCCGGGCGCCCGAGGCTCCCCGGTGCACGCCGGGCCGAGAGCTCCGCGCGGCGCAGCACCGACCGGGCGAGCAGAGCACGCTGGGCGTGCGTGGTCGCGGCGGGCGGGACGGTGGCCGCAGGGCTGCCCAGGGTCTCCCGGAGGGTGTCGTCGACCAGGGTCATGACACCTCCTGCACGCTCGAAAGTTCTTCGAACAGGTGTTCGAACACTTCCAGTACACGCGCTCCCCGAGGGGGTGTCAACTCGCCTCACCCGGTCGCCCGCAAGGGTGAAGCCGTGGTCGAGGGTTGGACGAGACAGCAACCCTCGACCTCACCTTGAGGCATTCCGGAACCTTCAGGCCGGCCTTCACCCTTGGGCCGAGAACCCCGGAATCGCCACGATCCAGCCGGCCCCCACCAGCCGGAGCGACCAGCGAGCAGGCCGCACCGTCGGCAGGGCGCGACGCGCGCCAGCAGGCATCCGGACACGCCGGGTCGCCGCTCCGCCCCCTGGCACCCGCCCCACCCGCCGGGCACGATGGACCGATGAACCTCGCCGACCGCCCGATCGCCCCCGACCCCTACTCGCTGCTGCCCCCGGTGCCGCGCTTCACGGTCACGAGCGACGACGTCGTGCACGGAGAGCCCATGGCCCGCACCCACGCCGCCGAGGGCGACAACCGCTCGCCCGAGCTCTCCTGGAACCACTTCCCCGGGGCCACGCGCTCGTTCCTCGTGAGCTGCTTCGACCCCGACGCCCCCACCCCGGCGGGGTACTGGCACTGGACCGTGGTCGACGTGCCCGTGGCCACCGTGACGCTCGCGCAGGGCGCCGGGTCCCCGGGCGGCGGCCACCTCCCGCCGGGCGCGTTCCAGACCCGGCACGACGGCGGGGGGCCGGGCTACCTGGGCGCCGCACCTCCACGCGGGGACCGGGCGCACCGGTACGTGTTCGCGATCCACGCGCTCGACGTCGAACGGCTCGACGTGACCCCCTCGACACCCCCGACGGCGGTCGCGATGGCCGCCCTGCCCCACACGGTCGCGCGCGCGACCATCGCCCCCACCTACCGGATCCTGGTGACCGCATGAACCACTCCACGAGCGACCCGCTGGCCCTCCCGACGCTCGGCGACCTCGCATGGGTCCCGGCCGCGACCAGGCTCGACCTGCTCGCGTCGCCCGTCGCACAGGCCCTCGCCCGCTGGGCCGAGCACGAGCCGCGCGTCACCGAGCAGGTCGCGGTCGTCGAGATCGACCCCGACCTCGCCGACACCGCGACCCTCAACACGGCCCACGACCTGCCGCCTGCCGCCTCGGCGAACTGCGTCCTGGTCGCGGGGCGCCGCGGGGGCGACGAACGCCTCGCGGCGGCCGTCGTGCGTGCCACGACCCGGGCCGACGTGAACTCGCGCGTGCGGTCGCTGCTCGACGTGCGCAAGGCGTCGTTCCTGCCCACGGACCGGGCCGTCGCCGAGTCCGGCATGGAGTACGGCGGGATCACCCCGATCGGGCTCCCGGACGGGTGGCGCGTGCTGCTCGACGCACGCATCGCGACCGACGGCGAGCCCGCGCTCGTCGGGAGCGGGCTGCGCCGGTCCAAGCTGCTGCTGCCCGGTGCGCTGCTCGCCCGGCTGCCCGGCGTCGAGCTGGTCGAAGGGCTGGGCGTGCCCGTGGGGTGAGCGCGAGCGCGCCGGGCCCCGCGCAGCCGTCAGCCCGCGACCCTCGCGGCCGTCAGCCCTCCGCGCGGCCCTCGCGGCCGTCAGCCCTCCGCGCGACCCTCGCGGCCGTCAGCCCTCCGCGCGACCCTCGCGGCCGTCAGCCCTCCGCGCGACCCTCGCGCCAGTAGCCCATGAACGCGACCGAACGACGGTCGACGCCACGCTCGGACACGAGGTAGCGGCGCAGCGTCTTGATGACCGACGCCTCCCCCGCGAGCCACGCGTAGAGCTCGGCGCACGCGACCAGCGGCGTGCCGTCATCGTCCACGGGGACCTCCCAGAGGATCTCCGTGTCGATGTCGACGTCCTCGAGCTCGGCGACGTCGTCGGCCCCGGCCGGACGGCGGGCGAGCCCGCGCGCTGCGCACGTGAGCGAGTGCGTCGCGCCGCAGACGTTGCGCTCGAGCAGACGGTCCGCGGCCTCGCGGACCGCGGGGACCAGCAGGTCGCCGTGAGCGCGTCCCTCGCGCGCGAGCCAGGTGACCTCGATGCCCGGAGGCGCCGAGACGGGCAGGACGTCGCCCTGGTGAGGAACCTCGAGGAAGACCTCGCCCACCTCGTCGGCGGGCAGCGACCCCAGGATCGAGGCGATCGCGGGGACCGCGGTCTCGTCGCCCGCGAGGAGCAGGGCGTGGCTGCGGACGGGGCGGGAGAACTCGACGCCGCCGTGCGGGCCGGTCCACAGGCCGTTGGGGCCGAGCAGCACGACCTCGGAGCCGGGGCGGGCCGCGAGCGCCCAGCGGGAGGCGGGGCCCGTGTCGCCGTGCAGGACGAAGTCGACGTCCACCTCACGGGCCTCGGGGCGGACCGCGCGCACGGTGTAGGTACGCAGGACGTTGCGGCGCTCCTCGGGCTGGGCACGCCAGGCGGCGTACCAGTCGTCCGTGCGGACGAGGTGCTCGTAGCCGCCGTCGGCTGCAGGCAGGACGAGCTTGATGCGCTGGTCGAGGCCGTTGTCGGCGAACTCGTGGAGGTCGCGACCCGTGAAGGTCACGCGCAGGAAGCTGGGGGTCAGGGACTCGACCCGGCGCACCTGCACGTCGAACATGCGGAACGGGGAGATGTCCTGCTCGGTCACGACGCTGGTCTGGGTCACGTAGGCGAGCCTAACCAAACTTGGGACCGGAGAGAACCCCCGGACCCGGACCTGTGGTCGGGATCACTCCCCCGCCCCGGGCTCACCGCTCACGCCTCGCGGCCGCGGCTGCGCCACAGGAGCCACACGAAGTACGGCGCACCGATGAGCGCGGTCGTCAGCCCTGCCGGGATCTGGGCGGGCGCGATGACCGTGCGCCCCACGGTGTCGGCGACGCTCACGAGCACCGCACCGAGCAGCATCGCGACCGGGATGACGCGGCCGTTGCGCGACCCCACCAGGGCGCGCGCGGCGTGCGGGGCGACGAGCCCCACGAAGCCCACGACCCCGACCGCGCACACCGCTGCGGCCGTCAGGCACGCGCTCGCCCCGAGGAGCAGCAGGCGCGTGCGGTCCAGGCGCAGCCCCAGGACGCGCGGCGTGTCCTCGTCGAGCGCCAGGACGTCCATCTCGCGCCGGTGGAGCACCGCGAGGGGGACGACGACGAGGAGCGCGAGCACCACGGGGACCAGGTGCTCGAGCGTGCGCCCGTACGTCGACCCGGACAGCCAGGTGAGGGCGAGGTTGAGGTTCCAGGGTGCGACGACGACGATCACGAGCGTCGTCAGGGCCGTGGCCCCCGCGCTCATGCCGATGCCGATCAGGACGAGGCGGTCGGAGCTCAGCCCGCCCCGGTACGCCAGGCGGTAGACGATCGCGAACGTGCCGAGCGCGCCGACCACGGCCGCGACGGACATCCCCACGATGCCGACGCCGGGAACGAGCAGGACGACCGCCACGGCCCCCAGGCCCGCGCCCGCGGTCACGCCGAGCAGCCCCGGCTCCGCGAGCGGGTTGCGGCACACGGACTGCACGACGGTGCCGGCCAGCCCCAGCGCGGCCCCCGCGAGGATCGCCGCGAGCGCGCGCGGGAAGCGCTGGTCGAGCACGAAGCCGACCTGCTTGCCCGCGCGGTCGGTGGCCCAGTTGAGCACGTCGCCCGTGAGCAGGAGCCTGTCGCCCAGCAGGAGCGCGGCGATCGTGGCCGCGACCAGGAGCGCGACCAGGACGGTCGTGACGACCAGGGCCCATCGCGAGGTGCGGGGCCGCACGTGCGCGGCCCGGGTCCCCGCGGCGGGGCCGGAGTCCTTGAGGCGCCGCGCGAGCCACACGAGCGTCGCGGCCCCGAACACGGTCGTGATGACGCCCGTGGGGACCGCGACGCCGTACGTGCCGGGCAGCAGCAGGCGCAGCAGGACGTCCGCGCCCAGGATCACGATCACACCTGCGATCCCCGAGAGCGGGATCAGCACCCGGTGCCGGTTGAGGCCCGGCACCTTGCGCGCCACGAGGCGCACGATCACCGGGGCGCACAGGCCGACGAACCCGACCGGCCCGGCGACCGTGACGGCCGTCGCGGACAGCAGGACCGCGAGCAGGATGGTCACGACGCGCGTGGCGCGCACGTCGATCCCGAGCACGGTCGCGGTGTCGTCGCCCAGTGCCAGGAGGTCCAGCCGGTGGGCCACGAGGACCAGCCCGCCCAGGCCCACGACCACGAGCGGGGCCGCGAGCGCGACCTGCGACGTCCCGGACTGCACGATCGATCCGCTGCCCCACGCGAAGAGGCCCATGGTCTCCTGCTGGAACAGCACCAGGAGAACGGTCGTCAGGGAGTGCAGGGCCAGGGTGATCGCCGAGCCCGCGAGGATCAGGCGGGTCGGTCCGGCGGCACCGCCGCGGGCCAGGGCGAGCACGAGACCCGAGGCCGCCAGCCCGCCGACCAGCGCGAGGGTCCCGGAGAGGTAGAACGGCAGGCTCACGCCGACGACCGCTGCCGCGACGACCGCGACGTAGGCGCCCGCGTTGACCGCGAGCGTGTCGGGCGAGGCGAGCGGGTTGCGGGCCACGGACTGCAGCGCGGCACCGGCCGCGCCGAGCGAGACGCCCACGAGGAGGCCCGCGAGCAGGCGCGGCAGGCGCGAGGCGACCAGCACGGCGGCGGCGGTCCGGTCCGCAGCGGCGTCGCCGCCGGAGTCCGCGCCCACGGCGAGCCGCAGCAGGTCGCCGAGCCCGACGTCGGCCGTCCCCTGCGTGAGGTGGACCGCGGCAAGCACCAGGACGACGAGGATCGCGACGACGAACGCCGAGGCGACCGTGAGGCGGAACCGGGCGCGGGGGCGCCCCGGGGGGACGGGACCAGCGACGTCGTCGGGGACGGCCAGCAGTCCCTCCGGGGCGCTCGTGCTCACTGGGTCAGGGCCGCGACGAGCGCGTCGACGTAGGCGTTCGCGGACGCGGGGCCACCGAACATCCAGATGCCGTCGGGGATGCGGTGCACGTCACCGGCCACGACGAACGGGAGCTGCTCCCAGATCGCGTTGCCGGCCAGCCCCTCGGCGAACGGGTCGGCCTCGGAGTCGCTCGCGGCATAGACGAACTGGACGTCGCTCAGCGCGGTCAGGCCCTCGACGTCGGTCTGCGCGAGACCGTAGTCGGGGTCCCCCTCGCCGGTCCAGGCGTTCTGCAGGCCCAGCTCGGCGCCGATCGCGCCGAGGAACGAGCCGGGCGTGTACATGCGCACCGAGACCGTGCCGTTGTTGACCCAGCCGTCGGCCATGGTGAACGACGCTCCGGCGACGCCGGCGTCCTCGAGGGTCTTCTTGCCCTCGGCGACCTTGGCGTCGAAGCCCTCGAGCAGCTCGGCGCCCTCCTCGTCGGTGCCGGTCGCGGTCGCGAGCGTCTCGACCGTCTCGCGCATGTAGGCGATCGGGTCGGTGCCGTCCGAGCCGCGCAGGGTCACGACGGGGGCGATGTCCTCGAGCTGGTCGATCACGTTGTCGGCCGTGTCGGTCGTGACGGCGATGAGGTCGGGCTCGAGCGCGGAGATCGCGTCGAGGCTCGCCTCGCCGCGCATCCCCACGTCGGGCGTGGACGGGTCGAGCGCGATCGACGTGTCCCAGGTGTTGTAGCCCGTGACGTCGGCCTGGCCCACGATGTCGACGCCGAGCGCGAGCAGGTTCTCGGTGAGGCCCCACTCGAGCGAGACGACCTCGGTCGCGGGGGCGTCGAGCGTCTGCTCGCCGCGCTCGTCGGTGAAGGTGACGGGGCCCGCGTCGGTCGCCGCCCCCGTGTCGGCAGCGCCGGCGTCTGCCTCCTCGGTGGTGCCGCAGGCGGTGAGGGTGAGCGCTGTCACGAGCAGGACGGCGGGCAGGCCGGTCCGGAGGGTCGTTCGCATGGGGTCCTGTGTCCTTGAGGTGCGGCCCGCGTCAGAGGCGCGGGCTGGGTGGGCCGCCACGTCGGGGTGCGTGGCAGCGCGGTGCGGGTTCGGGTCGTCAGGGGACGGCGACGAGCCTGCGGGTCGTGTGCCGGCCGACGGGTGCGGTCTGCACCGTGCCGGTCAGCGGGTCGTGCGTGACGTCGATGCGGATGCCGTACGTCTCGCTCAGCGCGTCGGCCGTCATGACGTCCGCGGCCGTGCCCGCGGCACGGACGACGCCGCGCTGGAGCAGGACCACGTGGTCCGCGACCGCGGCCGCCTGGTTGAGGTCGTGCAGCACGACGCCCACGGCCACGCCGTGGTCGTCCGCGAGGTCGCGCATCAGGTCGAGGATCTCGACCTGGTAGCGCAGGTCCAGGTAGGTCGTGGGCTCGTCGAGGAGCAGGACGCCCGTGTCCTGCGCGAGGCACGTCGCGAGCCACACGCGCTGGAGCTCGCCGCCCGAGAGCTCGTCGACGCCGCGCCCGGCCATGGCCGCGACGCCCGTGACGTCCATGGCCCAGGCGATCGCGCGGGCACCGTCGGGGTCGGTGGAGCGGAAGCGGGCCCGGTGCGGGTGGCGACCGTACCCGACGACGTCGCGCACGCTCACGCCGTTGGGCGTGGGCCTGCTCTGGGAGAGCAGGGTGACGCGCCGCGCGAACTCCTTGGGGTGCAGTGCGAGCGCGTCCGGGACGTCGGGCAGGCTCACGGTGCCGTCGAGCGGCTTGTGGAGCCGGGCGAGCGAGCGCAGGAGCGTCGACTTGCCGCTGCCGTTGGGGCCGATGAGGGCCGTGACCTGTCCGGGGAGCAGGCGGAGCGAGGCGTCGTGCACGACCGTGGTCCCGTCGTACGCGAGGCTCAGGCCTGCGCCGGCGAGGGCCGGTGGGTCGGTGTCCTGGGTGGCCGGAGCGCCGTCGGTCCCCGATAAGGTGTGGCTCACAGAGGTGAGCCTAACCAAACATGGTGGTCGGGAGAACCCTGGGAACCGAAGATGTGGTCGGGATCACGACCGGCGACGGGAACGAACCTCAGCGCACGATCGTCACGGGGCAGTGCGCCTCACGCACGAGCGCATGGCTCACCGACCCCAGGACGAGCGCTGCGAACCCTCCCCGCCCACGGGACCCCACGACCAGGCGCTCAGCCCCTTCCGACGCCCTGACCAGCGCCGGAGCGGGCTGTGCCTCGACAGCCGACCCGTCGACCTCCAGGTCCGGGAACTCGTCGTGCACCTGCGCGAGCGCGGCCGCGAGCAGCCGCTCGGCGCCGTTCTCGGCACGCTCGCGCGGGAACTCCGCGGCGACGTAGCTCTCGAGATGGACCGAGGCGCGCGTCCACCACGCCACCACGACCCGCAGCGAGGCCCCCCGCGAGACGGCGACATCGGCCGCGTGGCGCAGCGCCCCGCTCGAGTGCGTCGAGCCGTCGACGCCGACGACGACCGGCAGGTTCACGTCCCGCAGCGCCTCGACGTCACCGTGCACCACGACGACCGGGCAGTGCGCGTGCGCGGCGACCGCGAGCGCCACCGACCCGCCGAGCTCGCCCCGCACACGCCCGTGGTCCCCCGAGCCGACGACGACGACCGACGCGTCGAGCGAGGTCCCGACGAGCGTCGCGGCCGGGGTCGTGTACTCGACGGTCGCCTCGACCTCGAGGTCGGGCTCGATCTCGAGCGCCGTGTCACGACCGCGCGCCGCGAGCGCCCGGGCACCCGCCTGCGCGTTCTCGCCGCCGCCGGGCATCGACGGATCGAGGTGCGTGTCGTGCGCGTCCCGGGCGAGCACGACGTCCAGACGGGAGCCGCGCCGTCGGGCCTCGCGCGCGGCCCAGCGCACTGCGGAGGTCGCCGAGGGCGACCCGTCATACCCGACGACGACCGGTCCCGTGGACATAGGTCCATGGTCGCCCCGTCCTGGCTCCGGCGCGAGGGCGGGCCCTCACTCCCGCAGGCCGATGCTCTCGACCGGTCGGCCCCGCAGCGCCGCACGGGTCGGCAGGATCATCGAGAGGTACCCGACGACCCCCGCGCCCGCGACTGTCGCGAGGTACGCCGTGGGAGACAGCGCGGGCGTCGCCCGCTGCCCCTCGCTCAGCCCGAGGCTGATGCCCGTGAGCGGCGGCAGGAGGATCACGGTCGCGATGAGCACCGCGATGCCGACCACCACGCCGGTCTCGACCCGCATCATCCGCAGGACCTGCCGGTCCCGGGTACCGACCAGGCGCAGCAGCGCGAGCTCGCGCCGGCGCTCGGCCGTCGACATGACCAGCGAGTTCGCGACATTGAGCGCGACGTACCCGAACAGCACGACGAGCAGGATCATCGAGGTCCATGTGTTGGCCTCGAGCGCCGCCTTCTCGGCAGCGACCAGCGAGGCCCGGTCGGCGAGCTCGACGCCCGGGAGCGCAGCGACCGCGGCATCGAGCGAGGCCGCGAGCCCGGCGACCTCGACCCCCTGCTCGGCCACCACGAGCAACGAGCCGTCGAGCCCGTCCCCCGTGCTGCCCAGCACCAGGTCGTGCGGGAGGAGGGCGTCGCCGAACCCCAGGCCGCGGCCGTAGATCGCGACGACGACGGGCTCGGTCCGGGTGCCGTCCGCGAGCCAGAGCTCGATCGTGTCCCCGAGCCCGGCCCGCGCCTTGCTCGCCCCCGTGACGCTGAGCGCGACCGACTCCCCGTGCAGGTCGTCGGTCGACCCCTCGCGCACGTCCAGGTCGATCGCGGCGGCCAGGTCCGACGGGTCGACCCCCTGCGCGCTCAGCGCCTCGGCCGTGAGCGTGCCGTCCGGCTCCGCGAAGCGCACGAGGCCCTGGCTCCGGACGGTCGGGGTCACCGAGGCGACGCCCGGGACGCTCGCGACCCGTCCTGCCAGATCGGGAGACAGCCCCGTGCCGCTGCTCGCGAGCACGAGGTCGGCCCGCAGCCCGTCAGCCACCTGGCGCTCGGTCTCGGCCACCTGCGCCGCGCCGAGCGAGACCTGCACGACCGTCATGGTGATCGCGAGCACGAGCGGCACGACCGCGCCCGCGAGCCGCCGCGAGCTCGCGCGGGTGTTGCGGCCCGCGAGGTAGGTGCTCGCGTGCGGGCTGCGCCGCAGGAACGGCTCGACGAGCAGCACCAGGCCGTGCACGATCCGCGGGCCCAGGAGCGCGACCGCGATCACGAGCACCATGCCGGACAGCGCGGCCCCCGCGAGCGCGTCCTCGCCCGCGACGAACGCGGGCAGCATCGACAGGAACACCCCGCCCGCGAGCAGGACCACCCCGATCACCGTGCGCGTGACGCCCAGGCGCGGGGTCTCCACGGCGGCATCGCCGAGCGCCTCGACCGGCCTGACCCTGATCGCACGCCGGGCGGACATCCGCCCCGCGACCCAGGCGACGCCCACCGTGAGCACCACCGCGACCAGGACCGGCACCGGGCCCACCGCGACCGGGTAGTCCGCCGAGACGACCCCCGCCCGGACGAACAGGGCGTGCAGGCCCCGGACCGCGACGATGCCCAGGAGCGCCCCCGGGACGGCCGCCGTCGTCGACAGGACGAGCATCTCGGCCGAGATCATCCGGCGGACCTGGCGAGGCGTCGCCCCCACCGCGCGGAGCAGTGCGAGCTCGCGCCGTCGCTGCTGCACCACGAGGCCCAGCGCGCTCGCGACCACGAACACGACGACCATGAGCATGATCCCGCCGAAGCTCCCGGCGATCGCGATCAGCGTGGTCGCCGAACCGGAGGCGTCGGCGAACTCGACCGAGCCGCGGGCGGCGCCCGTGTGCACGGTCAGCCCGGTCCGTTCGCGCACGTCCGCGGCGAGCGCCCGGACGTCCGTCCCGTCCGCGGCCACGATCCCGACGGCGTCGATCTCGCCGCCCGCGCCTGCCGCCCCAGGCAGGCCGCTCGTGCCGTGCCCACCTGCGGCGAGGTCCGCGACCTGCTCGTCGGTGAAGAACACCACGCCCTGGCGCAGGGCCCCGGCCGCGACAGGCGGGGGGACGACCCCGGTCACCCGGTACTCCCCGGGCGTCGAACCGACGGCCAGGGTGACGTCGTCGCCTGCTCCCACGGCGAGCCGAGCGGCGAGCGCGTCGTCGAGCACGACCTGGCCCGGCGCCGTCGGGCCCTCGCCGTGCACGAGGACGAACGGTCCCAGGTCCGCGGTGGACCAGGCGTGCCCCACGGGCGGGCGCCCGTCGATCGTCCCGGCCGGCTCCCCGGACGGCCCGACGGCGCCCAGCGCCACCCCGACGTCGCCCACCGCGCGCTCGACCCCGGGGATCGCGGCGAGCTCGTCGACCGCGGAGGCAGGCAGGGGGACCCGCCCGCCGAAGGGCTCGTCGTAGTCCACGTCGACCGCGAGGGACTGCTTCGCGGTCACGACCAGGTCGGCGCCCGCGTAGCGTTCGGGGCTGATGCCCTGGCGGATGCCCGACTCCATGAGCAGCCCGCACGCCGCGACGAGCATCGCGCTCAGGAACAGCGCGACGAACGGGCCCACGAAGCTCCTGCGGCGCGAGCGCAACGTGCTCAGCGCGAGAGACAGCACCCTCACCACTCCCCGAGGTGCGTCATGCGGTCGGCGACCTGCTTCGGGGTGGGGTGCTCGAGCTCGCCCGCGACCTGACCGTCGGCCAGGAACACGACGCGGTCTGCGAACGAGGCCGCGACCGGGTCGTGCGTGACCATGAAGACGCTCTGGCCGAGCGTGTCGACCAGGAACCGCAGCAGCTCGAGCACCTGCTTGCTCGTGCGCGTGTCGAGCGCCCCGGTCGGCTCGTCCGCGACGACGACGTCGGGGCGCGTCACGAGCGCTCGCGCGATCGCCACCCGCTGCTGCTGACCGCCCGAGAGCTCGCTCGGGCGGTGGCCGAGGCGGTCCTCGATCCCGACGCGGGCCGCGATCTCGCGCAGCCACGCCGGGTCCACCCGCGCGCCCGCGAGACGCAGCGGCAGCCCGACGTTCTCCGCGACCGTCAACGACCCCATGAGGTTGTAGGCCTGGAACACGAACCCGATGCTGCTACGGCGCAGGGCCGTGAGCTCGTCCTCGGTCATCCCGGACAGGTCCGCGCCGCCCAGGTGAACGGACCCGCTGCTCGGTCGGTCGAGTCCTGCCGCGCAGTGCAGGAGGGTGCTCTTGCCCGAGCCCGACGGCCCCATCACGGCCGTGAAGCCGCCGCGGGGCAGCGCGAGGGACACTCCCCGCAACGCGTGCACGGACCGTCTTCCCGCGGTGTAGGTCCGGGTGATCCCCGTGACCTGCAGTGCGTACGGCGAGGCCGCCGCGGCATCCCGGACGGATGCCGCGACGGCCCGCTTGCTCGTCTGTGTCCTCAACGTGAGACCCCTGTCGTGGTGCGAGTCTCGAACGTAGCGAGCGGGGGACGAACCGGACCATCCGGCCTGTCCCCCGAGCGGGGTGGGGCTGTCCCCCCGTGGGGGGCGGCCGGGGCCAGGGCTCCGGCCCCGCCGCGAACCCCGCCCCGTCCCTGCCCGCTAGGGCGCGAGCCGGTGCAGGTCGCGCGGGAACAGCGTGACCTCGCGGACGTTGGTCGCGCCCGTGAGCCGCGCGGTCCACCGCTCGAGGCCGATCGCGAACCCCCCGTGGGGCGGCATGCCGTGCTCGAACGCCTCGAGGTAGGTCGCGTAGGCCGCGGGGTCCTCGCCGCGGGCCGTGACCGCCGCGACGTAGTCCGCGTACCGGTGCAGCCGCTGCCCGCCCGTGACGAGCTCGAGTCCACGGAAGAGCAGGTCGAAGCTGTTGCTCCACCGCGGGTCGTCGGGCTGCGGGTGGGTGTAGAAGGGGCGCTTGGCCATCGGGTAGCCCTCGACCGCGAGGAGGTCGCTGCCGTGCTCGGCGAGCGCCCACCGTCCCAGCGCGCGCTCGTGCTCGGGCGCGAGGTCGGGTTCGTCGGCGGGCGCCCCGAGGAGGGCGAGCGCGTCGGCGAAGTGGATCACGGGGATCTCGGCGGGAACGACGGGCACGGCGAAGCCCTGGGTCTCGACGGCGTCCCCGGCGTGCTCGTGGACGGCCGCGACCATGCCCGCGAGGACGTCGCGCAGCACCCGCAGCACGTCGCGGTGGTCCCGGACGAAGCCGAGCTCGACGTCGAGCGAGACGTACTCGGCGAGGTGGCGCACGGTGTCGTGCGGCTCGGCCCGGAAGACGGGCCCCACCTCGTACACGCGCTCGAACACCCCGACGAGCTGCTGCTTGGAGAGCTGCGGGCTCTGGGCGAGGAAGGCCGGCCGCCCGAAGTAGTCGAGCGTGAACACGTCCGCACCCGACTCGGTCGCCGCCGCGACGATCTTGGGCGACTGCACCTCGGTGAAGCCCTGCGCGTCGAGGGCGCTGCGGAAGCCTCGCAACGACGCGGCCGCGACCTCCCACCGGGCACGCTGGGCGGGGTGGCGCCACGCGACCGCGGCGTGGTCGAGCAGGGTCGGCAGCCCCACGTCGAGCGAGGGACGCCACAGCTCGACGGGCGGCGTCGCCGCGGGGTCGGTGAGGAGGACGACGGTCGGCGATGTCACCTCGACCCCATCGGGCGCCTGGGCGTTCGCGGTCGCGACCCCCGTGACCTCGACCACGGTCTCCTCCGGGGGCACGTCCTGCCCGTCTGACGGGCGCACGACCACCTGGGCGAGGCCCGAGCGGTCGCGGAGCACCAGAAACGTGACGGCGGCCAGGGCCCGGCGGCGGTGCACCCAGCCGCGGAGCGTGACCGTGGCTCCCGGCGGTGCGGCGGGCAGGTCAGCGGCGAGGGTCCGGGCCGCGGTCGAGGGGGCGACGGGTGGGGTCGGTGGTCTCATGGTTCCTCCAGCAGGCGAAGGCCCTGGAGGAGCGGGCGGGGGCTAGGTCGCTGTGCCACCACTCCTTCGCCGGGAGGTCCCGGCCTCTCGTCGGTACGCCGCACGCGCGGGGGACGCCTGCCCATGCCACGAGGTCCAGGCCGAGGGTCGTCACGCCTCACGTCCGCCGTCCCCGACGATACCCACGGGCCGCCCGGACGTCGCGCGCATTCTTCGCGCCGTCCGCCGTCGGTGCGCTCAGCGCCCGGGGGCGCGCTCGGGCACGTGCAGCCGCCGCAGGAAGCGGTCGGTGCGGGGCTGCGGGCCGCGCCGGTCCCGCAGGGACACGACGACGGTCGTGGCGGTCGCGAGCGGGATTGTCCAGGCCGCGGGCTGGGCCAGGAGGCTGCGCGCGAGCCCGTCGCCCGGACCGACCGCCGAGGTCACGAGCAGCGCCGCGGCGCAGAGCGCGCTGCCGACGACCATGCCCGCGATCGCGCCGCGCGCCGTGAGGCGCCGCCACCACACGCCCAGGAGGATCGTCGGGGACAGCGCCGAGGCTGCGAACACGAACACGGTCCCGACGCTCGTGACGAGGCCTCGCGGGATCGTGACCAGGGCGAACGCGAGGGGCACGAGCGTGCACGCGACCGCGGACCAGCGGAACGAGCGCACCGTGCCGCCGAACAGGTCCTGGCTCACGACCCCGGCGAGGGAGACCACGAGACCCGACGACGTCCCGAGGAACGCCGCGAACGCCCCGGCCATGACGAGCGCCGAGAGCAGGTCTCCGCCCGGGCCGGGCACGAGCCGCGACGGCAGGACCAGCGCGACCGTGTCCGCGACGCCGGGGGCCGCGAGGTCCGGCGCGACCGCGCGCGCGACCAGGCCCATGGTGCTCGAGACCATGTAGAAGACGCTGATCATCCCGATCACCACCACCGTGGTCCACCGGGCCGAGACCCCGTCGGGGCTCGTGTAGAAGCGGACCAGGACGTGCGGCAGGCCGATCGTCCCGAGCAGCAGCGCGAGGAGCAGCGAGGCCGTCGTGTAGGTGTCGTAGGACCGCGGACCCGCCTCGGGCGGGAAGACCTGGGCCGGGTCGAGCGCCAGGTCCTGCCCGCCGAGCACGACGAGCAGGAAGAGCACGGGGACCGCGAGCGCCGTGAGCTTGACCCAGTACTGGAACGCCTGGACGAACGTGACCGACCGCATGCCGCCCGCGGCGACCACGGCGCTCACGACGGCCGCGACCCCGACCGAGCCGACCCACGGCGGGACGGGGGCGACGGTCGTGATGACGAGCGCGGCCCCGTGGAGCTGCGGGACGACGTACAGCCACCCGATGACGAGCACCAGGACGCTCGTGACGCGGCGTGCCGCGAGCGAGTCGAGCCGGGCCTGGACGAAGTCCGGGATCGTGTACGCGCCGCTGCGCCGCAGGGGCCCGGCGACGAACAGCAGCACGAGCAGGTAGCCCGCGGCGTACCCGACGGGGAACCAGAACGCCTCGGCCCCCGAGAGCAGCACGAGCCCGGACAGCCCCAGGAACGTGCCGGCCGACAGGTACTCGCCGCTGATCGCCGACGCGTTCCACACGGGCCGCACGGTGCGCGAGGCGACGAAGAAGTCGCTCGTGGTGCGCGAGATCCGCAGCCCGTAGAACCCGATGATCCCGGTCGCGAGCAGCAGCAGGCAGACCGCGACCAGGGGCAGCGCGGAGGTCACTCGTCCTCCACCAGGGCCCGGAAGCGGCGCTCGTTGCGCGCGGCCGCGAGGGCGTAGACGAGCGCGAACGCACCGATCACGGGGTAGAAGCCGTACGCGTGCAGGAGCCACGGGAGGGGCACGCCGAGCACGTGCACGTCGCCGAGCGTCGGCACGGCGCTCATGGTGACCGTGAGCAGCGCGACGACCGCCAGGAAGGACGCGACGCACGCGAGCGCGAGCCGGAGCTGGGCGCGTGCGAGGCTGCGGGCGTAGACGGCTGCTGGTTCGCTCCCGCCGTCGGGCCCGGGCGCGTCCGCGCTCCCGGGCGCCCTGCCCGCGCTCGCCCTGCCCGACGGCGTCCCTCCCGCCCCGGCCCACGCGGCGCCCGGGGCGTCGGTCCGGACGGGGGTCGTCGGGTCGGTCGAGCGGACGACGACCCGCGGGGGCCGCGCGCCCGAGCTCACGGACGGCCACCCGTGCGGCCCAGGAGCGCGTCGCGCACCGCCGGGGCCATGCGCCGGCTCACGGGGACCTCGTGCCCCGCGAGGACGACGACGGGGTGCGATCCGCCCAGCCGGACCGCGGTCACGGCGGACCGGTCGACGAGGTACGAGCGGTGCACGCGCAGGAAGCCCGCGGGGGCCCAGCGCTCCTCGAGGTCGGACAGGGGTTCGCGCACCAGACAGCTGTCGGTGTCCGTGACCAGGCGCGAGTAGTCGCCCTGCGCCTGGACCCACCGCACGGCCGAGCGCAGCACGACGCGCGTCGTGGTCCCGACGGTGACGGCGATGGTCTCGTCGGCCGGGGTGCGGTCGGGCGCCCCTCGATCGGTGCCCGGCGCACGTCCCGCTGCGACGTGCCCCGCGACCGCGCGCTCCACTGCCCGGGCCAGCCGCTCGCGGCGCACGGGCTTGAGGACGTAGTCGACGGCCTCGACGTCGAAGGCCTCGATGGCCCGGGCCTCGTCGGCCGTCACGAACACCACCGCGGGCCGGACCGAGAAGCACGACAACGCCCGGGCCAGGTCGAGCCCGGACAGGCCGGGCATGTGGATGTCGAGGAAGGCCACGTGCACGGGGTGCTCGGACAGGCGGCGCAGCGCCTCGGCCCCCGATGCGACGCCGTGCACCGACCGCACGTGCGGGTCGCTGCGCAGGAGGTGGACGAGCTCGTCGAGCACGGGGCGCTCGTCGTCGGCCACGAGGACGTCGACGCCGCCGGGCAGGCCCGCACCGCCGGGGCTGCCGGTCGAGGTGCCGGGCCGGGCGGGGGTCTCGTCGTGGCTCATCTCCTGCTCACCTCGGTCTCGTGCTGGGGCTGGGACTTCGGGACGCGCATCCGGACGAGGGTACCCGCGCCCTCCTCCGTCTCGATCTCGAGCGCGTGCTGGTCGCCGTAGAGCTGGCGCACGCGCGTGTCGACGTTGCGCAGCCCGACGTTGGTCGCGCGCGAGCCGGTCGCGAGCAGGGTCCGCAGCGTCTCGGGGGACATGCCGACGCCGTCGTCCTCGACCGTGATCTCCGTCTGGGTGCCCTCGTCGCGTGCGCTGATGACGATGCGTCCGCCGCGCTCGCGCGGTTCGAGGCCGTGCCGGACGGCGTTCTCGACGAGCGGCTGGACGCTGAGGAACGGGATGACGGTCGACAACGACTCGGGCGCGATCTGGAGCGTCACGGTGAGACGGTCGCCGAACCTTGCGCGCTCGAGCTCGACGTACGAGTGCACGCTGCCGAGCTCGTCGGCGAGCGTCGTGAAGTCGCCGCGCCCCCGGAACGAGTAGCGCGTGAAGTCCGCGAAGTCGAGCACGAGGTCCCGTGCACGCTCGGGGTCGGTGCTGATGAAGGAGGCGATCGCGCCGAGCGAGTTGTAGATGAAGTGCGGGCTGATCTGTGCACGCAGGGCCCGCAGCTCGGCCTGTGCGAGCGCCGTGCGCGAGGCCTCGAGCTCGCCGAGCTCGAGCTGGGCGGCGCACCACTGCGCGACCTCGCCCGTGGCGCGCACGAGCGGCGGGCGCACGCGCGTCGCGAATGCGACGACGGCCCCCGCGACGACGCCGCCGGCGAGCACGGGTGCCCCCACGGCCTCCGGTGTGCCCGACGACGGCTCGCCGCTGGTGTAGACCTGTCGCCTCCCGGTCTCGATCGTCCGGGCGCCCACGCGCCGAGCCTCGGACCGCAGGGCGGTCGGGCCGTCGAGGGCGACGACCCCGTCGGGCGTCACGACAGCGAGCGCGTCGCAGCCGAGCAACGTGCGCAGGTGCCGGGCCGCGCGGCCGACGTCGTCCCCGTCGAGGCCGTCACGCAGGTGCTTGGCCGCACGCGACGCGAGGTGCAGGGTGCTGAAGGTCGCCCGCTCCGAGTCGCTGCCGAGCTCGCGCGTGCCGCGTGCGAGCCGCCACGCGAGGACCAGTGCGGCGGTGAGCAGGACGCCGACGACCAGGCCGACGACGGCCCCGGTGAACACGGGTCCGGACATGCCGAGATCCTATTCCGGTCCGCCCCGGTGGATGACCGCTCGCCGCCTCAGCAGCAGCGGGCACCGGGGTTGCGGTCCTGGTCGTCCATGCGCTGGCGCCAGAACTGGCGCTCGTCCAGGACCGGGACGTCGGGCCCGTGCGCGGCGCGGCGGTGCTTCACGTACACCCGGTACGCGTCGTCGCCCATGAGCTGGCGGACGTACCAGGCCGCACCTCTCGCCGCTCGGGCGAGCGCGTCGCGCACGGGCCCCACGATCAGTGCCCCCCGCCCGAGGACACCGGCTGCTTCTCGGGCGGGAGCTGGGCCCACGCGGCCTCGATCTCCTTCTCGGCCGCGGTCGGGAGGAGGCCTGCCGGGGCGAAGCGGCGCGAGGCCACGGGCTCGTCCTCGTGGTTCTCACCGCCCCCGGCACGGATCGCCTTCACGGTCGTCACGAGGGCCGCGACCATGACGACGATCGCGAGGACCACGAAGATGATCGACAGCGTGCCCTGCACGAACGTGTTCCGCACGACCGCCTCCATGGCCTCGACCGAGGGAGCCGTGCCGAACGACGTCTCGCCCGCGGCGAGCGCGTCCTTGAACGCGTTGTGGTTGGCCCAGTAGCCGACCGCCGGCACGGGCGAGAAGATCTTCTCGAACGATGCCGTGATGGTCACGACCGCGGTGAAGGCCAACGGCACCGCGACGATCCAGAGCCAGCGGACGTACGAGCGACCGCGCTTGGCGACGATCGCCAGGACGACCGCGAGCGCGATGGCCGCGAGGAGCTGGTTGGCGATGCCGAACAACGGGAAGAACGTGTTGATCCCGCCGAGGGGGTCCGTCACCCCGAGGTACAGGATGCTGCCCCACCCCGCGACCATGACCAGGGTGCAGAGCCACACCCCCGGCCGCCACGTGACGTCCCGGAAGCGGGGCACGACGTTGCCCACCGAGTCCTGCAGCATGAACCGCGCGACGCGCGTCCCGGCGTCGACGGCCGTGAGGATGAACAGGGCCTCGAACATGATCGCGAAGTGGTACCAGAAGCCCATCATCGCGGCGCCGCCGAACAGCTGCTGCATGATGTGCGCGAGCCCCAGGGCCAGCGTGGGCGCGCCACCCGTGCGGGACACGATCGACTCCTCGCCGACCGCCGCGGCGGTCGAGGACAGCATGTCGGGCGTGAGGTTCACACCGGCCAGGCCGAGCGAGTTGACGAACGCGACGGCCCCCTCGATGGTCCCGCCCGTCGCGGCGGCGGAGGCGTTCATCGCGAAGTAGATGCCGCGGTCGAGCGAGATCGCGGCGACGAGCGCCATGATCGCGACGAACGACTCCATGAGCATGCCGCCGTACCCGATGAAGCGCGCCTGGCGCTCCTTCTCGAGCAGCTTGGGCGTCGTGCCCGAGGCGATGAGGGCGTGGAAGCCGGACAGGGCGCCGCACGCGATCGTCACGAACAGGAACGGGAAGAGCGAGCCGGAGAACACCGGCCCCGTCTCGCCGCTCGCGAACTCGCTGACCGCGGGCACCGAGATCTCGGGGCGCACGATCACGATCGCGCCCGCGAGCATCACGATGACGCCGATCTTCATGAACGTCGAGAGGTAGTCGCGCGGGGCGAGGAGCAGCCACACGGGCAGGACCGCCGCGATGAAGCCGTAGATGATGATGCCGATCGCGATGGTCGTGCGGTCGAGGTGGAACAGGTCCGCGCCCCACGTGGTGTTCGCGACCCAGCCGCCGCCCACGATCGCGGCCATGAGCAGCACGAAGCCGATGATCGAGACCTCGGTGATGCGACCGGGGCGCAGGTAGCGCAGGTACACGCCCATGAAGAGCGCGATCGGGATGGTCATCGAGACGCTGAAGACGCCCCACGGGCTCTCGCCCAGGGAGTTCACGACGACGAGCGCGAGGATCGCGACGATGATCAGCATGATGAGCAGCGACGCGACGATCGCGGCCGTGCCGCCGATGCGCCCCAGCTCCTGGCGGGCCATCTGGCCGATCGTGCGCCCGCCGCGACGCATCGAGAAGAACAGGACGAGGTAGTCCTGCACGGCACCGGCCAGGATGACGCCGACGATGATCCACACCGTGCCGGGCAGGTAGCCCATCTGCGCGGCGAGGACGGGGCCGACGAGGGGGCCGGCTCCCGCGATCGCGGCGAAGTGGTGCCCGAACAGCACGCGGCGGTCGGTCGGGACGTAGTCCTTGCCGTCCGAGCGGACCTCCGCCGGGGTCGCGCGGCGGTCGTCGGGGCGCGTGAGGTACCGCTCGATGACCTTGGAGTAGAAGCGGTAGCCGATCAGGTAGCTGCACACCGCGGCGAACACGAACCAGATGGCGTTGACGGTCTCGCCGCGCACGAGCGCGAGCATGACCCAGGCGACGCCGCCGAGCAGCGCGATGCCGGTCCAGAGGACGACCTTCTGCCAGGTCCAGCGGGGCTTGAGCGCGGACTCGGGGACCGCGGTGGGCGGGAGGGTCGGATCGGGCGCGAGCCCGTCGTCCCGGGCGTCCTCCGCCGTCGATCGGGTGGTCGTCGTCATCAGTTCTCTCTCCTCAGGTCGCGTCGTTGCGTCCGACGCGGCCAGGCTAGGGACCCGGTGGGCCCGTGATCCACGTCACGTCGACGGGCGGTCGAGGTGTGCGACGAGCGGTAGGCGCCGTGCGACGAACGGTCGCCGGACGGCTGCCGGCACGGGTGCGGACAGGCGGCCCGCGTAGTGTTCGGGGTCGTGCCGACGTCCGGCACGGTGCCCGAGAGGACCTTCGTGAGCCTGATCCGCCTGAACGCCGTGAGCATGCAGTTCGACGACAAGGTCGTGCTGCGCGACGCCTACCTCAAGCTCCGCGAGGGCGAGCGCGTGGGGCTCGTGGGCCGCAACGGCACGGGCAAGACGACGTTCCTCGAGCTGATCCTGGGCCGCAAGGAACCCACGGCCGGGACGGTCGACGTCAACCTCGGGGTCAGCATCGGCTACTTCTCGCAGTTCTCGGAGCTCGCGGGCCACCGCAGCGCGGCCGAGGAGCTCAGCGAGCTGTTCGCCGACGTCCACTCGACGCAGGCGCGCCTCGACGCGATCGGCGAGCGCCTCGCCGAGCCCGACCTCATGGACGACGGCGGCGACGAGATGACCCGCCTCCTGACCGAGCAGGCCGACCTGTTCGAGCGCATGGACGCGCTCGACGGGTGGTCGTACGAGAACACGATCGACACGGTCCTCACGCGCCTCGGGTTCGACGCCGAGCGCCGCGAGCTGCCCGTCGACCAGCTCTCGGGCGGCTGGCGCAACCGCGCCGCGCTCGCACGGATCCTGGTGCAGCGCCCCGACGTGCTGCTGCTCGACGAGCCCACGAACTTCCTCGACCTCGACGGCGTGCGCTGGATCGAGAACTGGCTCCAGACCTACCCGGGCGCCGTGCTGGTGGTCTCCCACGACCGACAGTTCCTCGACGGCGCCGTCAACCGGATCGTCGAGATCGAGAACCGTCGCCTGCACGAGTACGAGGGCGGGTACTCCGACTACGTGCACGCCAAGCAGTCGCGCCTCAAGACCATCGAGCGGCAGTTCGCGCACGAGGAGGAGCTGCTCGCGTACGAGGTCGAGGCGAGCGACGCCCGCAAGCAGGCCGCGAAGGACAAGAGCCGCGGCCTCAGGCGCAAGCTCGCCGACATCAAGAAGCGTCAGGCTCCGCGCCCGGTCGACCAGGTCATCACGACGATCTACGCGGACCTGCACGTGAGCGACCGCCTCGTCGAGGTCGAGGGGCTGGCCAAGGGGTTCGGCGGCGCTCCGCTGTTCAGCGACCTGACCTTCTCGCTGCACCGCGGCGACCGCGTGGCCGTCGTCGGCGCGAACGGGTCCGGCAAGTCGACGCTCCTCGACGTGCTCACCGAGGTCACCCCGCCGGACGCCGGGCAGATCACGTGGAAGAAGAACTCGACGTTCGTCTCCTACAACCAGGTCGTGGCCGACCTCGACCTGGACGACACGGTCGCCCACGCCGTCAGCGCGGCGCCCGGCACGCTCGCCTACTCGGCGACCAAGAAGAACGTCAACCGGTTCCTGACCATGCTGCAGTTCTCCGAGATGGAGCTCAAGCAGAAGATCGGCACGCTCTCGGGCGGTCAGCGCGCCCGCGTCGCGATCGCGCAGTGCCTGCTGTCGGGCGCCTCGGTGATCGTGCTCGACGAGCCGACCAACCACCTCGACCTCACGAGCGCCCAGGTCATGGAGCGCGCGCTCGCGCACTTCCCCGGTGCCGTGGTCGTCGTGAGCCACGACCGCTACTTCATCGACAAGGTCGCCGACCGGCTCCTGACGTTCGACGGCGCGGGGAACGTGGTCGAGACCGCCGCGACCGGCGCCCTCTGACTCGGGGCTGACTCAGTCCTGCGGGACGGGGACGACGGCCCGGGTCGGTGGCGTGGCGGCCGCGGCACGGGCCGTCGCGATCCGCACGACCGCGGCCATCCCACCGTCCCCGTACGTGGCGTCGTCGACCGGGACCTCCGGATGGTCGAGCACCAGCTGCTCCCAGGCGTCGAGCCGCGCGATCGACGCCGCTTCCTGGGCCAGGAGCACCGCACGCAGGTGCTCCTCGAACAGGGGGCGGTGCCGGTCGACCAGGCGGCCGTAGAGCTCGAGACGCCTGTCCATGCTCCGCACGTTGGCCGAGGTCGGTGACGTGCGGTACTCGATCAGCGGCTCGGGCACGATCTCGATCCGCCCGCCCGCCGCGAGCAGCGCGAGGAAGAAGTCCCAGTCCTCGAAGCCGTCCCGCATGCGCTCGTCGTAGCCTCCGGCCGCGCGCCAGCGGTCACGGCTCAGCATCACGGTGGCCGGCGAGGCGTTGCGGTGGAGGAAGTCGACCGCCGCTCCCCCGGCGGGACGGGCGATCGCGTGGGCGACGCCGTGCATGCGCAGCCAGGACGAGGCGCCGACGACGTCGGCGTCCTCCTCGAGGAGGGCCGCGGTCCGCTCCACGAAGGTCTCGGCGAGGCGGTCGTCGCCGTCGAGCACGACCGCGAGGTCGGTGCCCAACGCGGACAGGCCGGCGTTGCGCGCCGCGCTCACCCCCGCGTTCTCCTGGCGCAGGACCTGCACGCCACCGTCGGCCGCCAACACGTCGAGGACCGCGAGCGACCGCACGTCGGTCGAGCCGTCGTCGACCACGACGACCTGGTCGGGTGCTCGGGTCTGCCGCAGCACCGACCCGACGGCCTCTCGCACCAGGTCTCCCTGGTCGAACCCGGTCACGACCACGCCCACGGTTGCTCGCACGCGACGATGCTAGCGGCGCCGCGGCGGCCGACCGCGCCCGGGTCGTCCCGGTCGTCCGGTGCGGAGCGTCGTGTGGGTGGCGGTCCCTACCTTTCCCGGCATGGACCACGACACCTTCTGGCAGATCCTCGACGACGCCCGTGCCCGCGCCGGGCGGGGGGCCGACGACCGCGGCGCCCCGGACGACCCGCTCCCCCGCACCCTGACCTCCCTGCTCGTCGAACGGTTGCAGCCCGAGGAGATCCTCGCGTTCGCGGACGTTGCCGACGACGTGGGCGCCGAGGCCTACGCCTGGCCGGTCTGGGGCGCGGCCTACCTCATCGAGGGCGGCTGCAGCGACGACGGGTTCATGGACTTCCGCGACGGCCTGGTCCTCGCGGGGCGCGAGGTGTTCACCCGGGCGGTCGCGGCCCCGGACTCGCTCGCGGACCACCCCGTCGTCTCCGGCATGTCCGGCGACGACACCGGCTGGTTCGGGTACGAGTCGCTCGGCTCGCTCGTGCGACGGGCCTGGGCGCAGTCGACGGGCCGCGACGACGAGTCGTACTACTCGGCGCGGGCGGCGGGGGCGTCCTCCTCCGGGCACGGCAACGAGGCGGGCCCCTCCGCCGACCCGAGCGGCGAGAGCTGGGACTTCGACGACGAGGACGAGAACCGCCGTCGGCTCCCGCGGCTCACGGCGCTCTTCGGCTGACCGCTCCCCCGCACCGGCCTGCGGGCGTGCCCGCCTCTCAGTCGTCCTCGAGAGGCGGCGGGTTCAGCCCACCCAGCAGGGCCGACGCCGCCCCGAGGACCAGCCCGACCCGCAGGTGCGGGGCGCGGACGCCGCGGGCCCGCATCCGCTCGCCCCAGCGGTACGCAGCCTTCTCCCCGACGACGCCGAGCGCGGCGGTCGCCCCGACGACCACGGCTGCGCCGACCGCGATCGCGACCTTCCCGGTCGTGGTGATCCCGACAGGGGTCAGGTGGGAGGCCGTGCCGTCGGAGGCACCGGGCTCGACGTGCGCACGGTCGACGTCGGCGGCGAACCCGTCGTACGGCCCGACGCCCGCAGGGTCGGGCTCCCTCCCCGCGTCCCGCACCGCGTCGCGGACCTTGCGGACGCCGTCGATCGCCTGGCGCCCGTCGACCGTCCGCAGGAGCACCACGCAGCCCGCGACCCCGCAGACGGTCTTGAGCAGAGCCCGGGTGCTGCGGCGCTCGACGAGGTCGGGCACGGTGTACCAGGCGGCGGTCGTCAACCCGTTGACGACACCTGCGCGGGCGTCGAACGTCCATGGGCGGGTGGTCTCGGTCGGCTGCACCGGCATCTCGTCGTCCCTGCTGTGCGGCGTCCGCACGTTCGTCCGTCCCTGGACGCCACCGGCCTGGTCCGCCGGTGCGTTCACGGGCTGTCGTGAGCACCAACGAGGCACCTGCCCGGTTCGTTCCTTCGCCCTGGTGCGCGCTCGGCACGACCGGCCGGAGGGTCGCGCGTGACGACGATCACACCCCGGCACCCTGACGACGCAGGACGCCCCGGCGCGCCCGCGTGGTCTCCTGGGTCGGTGAACGCCAGGACGAAGGAGACCATGATGGGACACGACGAGCCGCGGGAGATCGCCGTGCTGGGTGCGGGAGGGGTCGGCGGGCTCGTCGGCGCGCTGCTCGTCCGGGCGGGCAGCGACGTGACGTTCGTGGCGCGGGGCGCCACCGCCGAGGCCCTGGACAGGGACGGGCTGCACGTCCGCAGCGCCCAGCTCGGCGACCTCGACGTCGCGGTCCGGGCGACGACGCACCTCGACTCCCCCGTCGACGTGCTCCTCGTCGCCGTCAAGCAGACCGGACTGGCCGACGCCCTGGACCTGGTCGCGCCCGAGGCCCTTGCCGACGGGGTGGTGGTCCCGCTGCTCAACGGCGTCGAGCACCTCGACCTGCTGCGCGCCCGGTACGGCTCCGCGCGCGTCCTGCCCGCCGTGATCCGGGTCGAGGCGACCCGCGTCGCACCGGGCGAGATCGTGCACGGCAGCCCGTTCGTCGAGATCGACCTCGCTCCCGGGGACGTGGCCGCGGAGAAGGTCGAGGCGGTGCGCACCCTCCTCGCAGGTGCGGGGATCACGACGACGGTCCGGGCCGACGAGGCAGCGCTCGTGTGGGCCAAGCTGTCGTTCCTGGCGCCGCTGGCCCTGCTCACGACGCGCCACCGCGCGACCGTCGGCGAGGTGCGCACGGCCCACCGGTCCGAGCTCGAGACGCTCGTCGCGGAGGTCGCGGCCGTCGCGGCGGCCTCGGGTGCGGCGTCGGACCCCGCCGCCGCCCTGGCCCTCTACGACCGCTTCTCTGCGGGGGCCCGGTCCTCGATGGAGCGCGACGCCGAGGCCGGCAGACCGCTCGAGGTCGACGCGATCGGCGGCGCCGTGGTCCGTGCCGCAGAGCGTCACGGGGTCGCGGCACCGCTCACGGCCCGGCTCGTCGCCGACCTCTCCTAGGCCCGGCCGGCTCACCCTCCCCGCCCGGCTCCCCGTCCCCCCGCCCGGCCGCCGGGCGCGGGAGGCCAGCCGGGCGCGGGAGGCGGCCGGAGGGCGGCGCGGTTCGTGCCCACCTACCAGTCGGCGGGCACGACCCAGTGCCGGGGCGCCGACCGGTGCTCGTGGAGCCTGGCCTGGGCGCGCCGACCGTGCTGCGCACGCTGCTCGGGGGTCAGCCCGTCGAGCCAGGCGACGTACCGACGTTCGAGCTGCCGGAACCGCGCACGTCCGACGGCGAAGACCACGACCGAGGTCAGCCAGGGGGTCACGAGAGCCGCCCCCACGAGGAGCACGGCCACGGGCGTCGTCATCACGGGGTAGGCACGCAGCCCGCACCACAGGATCACGATGACCGTGGCGAGCTGGCTCACGCTCGCCACGAGCGGCCACCCGCTGGTGACGGGTCCGTGCAGCCCGGCTCGCCGGTGCCAGCACGGGACCAGGGTCGCCTGCTCGGCGTCGAGCGGCGGGTAGAGCTCTGGCGTCGGCCGCACGGTCACCCTCCCGCGAACGGTGGGAGCACGTCGATGGTCACGGGACCGGCGACGGGGGCGTCCGCGGCCTCGGGGCGCAGCGCGCGTCCGTCCTGCAGGAACGAGCACACGACCTGCACGCGGCGCATGGGCTCGCCGTGGCGGCGTGCGCTGACGCGGAGCGCCGACGCGGGGCTCTCGGTCTCGATCACCTCCTCGTCGAGGCCGTTCGCCGCGGCACGGGCCGCGGCGTAGTAGCGCAGGGTGATGGCGGGCATCTCGTCGTTCCTCTCTCGGGTGGTCTCGGGTGGTCTCGGGTGGTCTCGGGTGCTCTCGGGTGGTGACGTGCCGGGCGGCGCAGGCCTCAGCCGCCGATCGCGGACATGCCGCGATCGGGCTGCCGGAACCCGGGGCTGCCGACCGTGTGGCCCGCGGCCTTGGTCCGGACGGCGAGGCCGAGGGCCTGCGCGATCCGCTCGTCGTCGGCCCCTGCGCGCAGGAGCGTGCGCAGGTCCGTCTCGTCGCGCGCGAACAGGCAGTTGCGGAGCTGACCGTCGGCCGTGAGGCGGATCCGGTCGCACGCGCCGCAGAAGGGCCGTGTCACGGAGGCGACGATCCCGACGACGGCGTCGGTCCCGTCGACCGTCCACCGTTCGGCGGGAGCGGCGCCGCGGGTCGGGACCGGGACCAGGTCGAAGGCCCCGGTGAGCGAGGCGAGCACCTCATCGGCCGTGACCATGCCCTCGCGCGTCCAGGTCCGGCCCGCGTCGAGCGGCATCTGCTCGATGAAGCGCAGCTCGTAGCCGCGGTCGAGCGCGAACCGCAGGAGCTCGGCGGGCTCGTCGTCGTTGACCCCTCGCACGAGGACCGCGTTGAGCTTGGTGCCGGTGAACCCGGCCCGGTCGGCGGCCGCGAGGCCGTCGAGGGCCTGGCCCAGGCGGTCACGCCGCGTGAGGAGGGTGTACCGCTCGCGGCGCAGCGTGTCGAGCGAGACGTTGAGCCGTCGCAGCCCTGCCTCCCGGAGCGGGTCCGCGAGCGCCGCCAGGCGCAGGCCGTTGGTGGTCATCGAGACCTCGGGGGCGCCGGGGAGGGACGCGAGCCCGGACACGATCTCGACGATGTCGGGGCGCAGGAGCGGTTCGCCGCCCGTGAGGCGGATCTCCTCGACGCCGTGGCGCACCGCGACGGCCGCGACCCTGGTCATCTCGGCGACCGTCAGGAGGTCGTCCGACGGGAGCCAGGGCATCCCCTCGGCGGGCATGCAGTAGGTGCACCGGAGGGAGCACCGGTCTGTCAGCGAGATCCGCAGGTCGCGGTGTCGCCTGCCGAACCCGTCGACGAGCCCGGGAACGGCCGCGCGGCCCGACGGCGCCGTGCGGCCTGGCAGGAGAGCGTCCGGCGGCGTCGCACGCCCGGGGAGCGCGTGACCGGACGCGACGTGCCCGGCGTGCGCGGCGCCGTCGGGCAGGGGGCGGGTGGCTCCGCGCTCGACCGTCGACGTGAGGCTCACAGCGACCCGACCCACTCGTGGCTGCCGTCGACGAAGACCTGCCGCTTCCACACGGGCAGGGCGACCTTGATCTCCTCGACGAGGGCGGCGCACGTCGTGAACGCCTGGGCGCGGTGCGCCGAGGCCACGGCCGCGACGAGCGCGACGTCCCCGATCGTGAGGTCGCCGACGCGGTGCGTCACGGCCACGCGGACGTCGCCGTCGGACTCCGCGGCGACGCGCGCCGCGATCTCGCCGATGATCCGGCGCGCGTCGGGGTGCGCCTCGTACCTGAGGGCCGCGACCGACCGGCCGGCGTCGTGGTCGCGCACGACGCCCGCGAAGGTCACGACGGCTCCCGCGTGCGCGGTGGTCACGGCGCGCTCGTGCGCGGCGACGTCGAGCACGGCCTCTCCCACGTCCGCGAGCGCCACGCGCGACGCGGCCTCGCCGCTCATGAGCGCACCGTGGGCCGGGCGGGCGCGCCGGGGCGCGGCGCGCTGCGCTGCCGGTAGACCACGTACGGCCGGGCGAGGTACGCCACGGGCACGGACCACACGTGCACGAGGCGCGTGAAGGGCCAGATCGCGAGGAGCAGGCACGCGAGGACGGCGTGCCAGCCGTAGACCGCGGGTGCGGAGGAGATGAGCGACGGGTCGGGCTGGAGGACGAACAGCTGACGGAACCAGACGGAGACGGTGCCGCGGTACTCGTACCCCGAGCCGAACACGTTGATCGCGACGGTCTGCCACATGCCCACCCCGATCTCGACCGTGAGCAGCAGGTACAGGACGCGGTCCATGGGGGTCGTGACGACGCGGATGCGGTCCGAGACGTAGAACCGGCGCAGCAGCAGGATCACGAGGCCCGCGCACAGCAGGACGCCCGCGACGGTCCCGGCCGCGACCGCGACCACGTGGTAGGCGTGGTCGGAGATCCCGAGGGCCTGGGTCCAGGAGGTCGGGATCAGGAGCCCCGCGGCGTGCCCGAGGATCGCGAACAGCGCCCCGAAGTGGAACAGGGGCGAGCCCCACGCGAGCCAGCGCTTCTCGAGCACCTGGCTCGTGCGGGTCGTCCAGCCGAACTGGTCGCTGCGGTACCTCCAGACGTGCCCCACGACGAAGATCGCGAGGCAGACGTACGGCAGCACCACGAAGAGGAGGGTGTCCATGGGTCAGCGTCCTTCCGGGGCGCAGGTGAATTCCGGGGGCCCGAACGGCGCGCCGGGGGTGTCGGTCCAGCTCGCGCCGCCGTAGGGCATCGAGGCGATCTCGAGGCCGGCGTCGTCGGTGGGTGGTCCGCTGAGCGCGAGCTGGTCGACCTCGCCGCGCTGGCGGTCCGTCACGGGGCCCAGCAGGTCGCCGATCGCCTCGAGGATCTCGCGGTAGTGCGAGCCGCGGTCGGCGAGCGAGCGGCGGATGAGCTCGATCCCGCCGCGGTGGGTCCGCAGCGGTGCCTCGCCCGCCCCGGTCCCGGCGCGCGACGCGAACTCGAGCACCATGGGCAGGTAGTCGGGCAGCTCGGCGTCGTCGGGCGCGAACCCGCACGCGCGGTAGCGCTGCTTGAGCGCGAGGAGCGCCATGCCGCGCTGGCGGGTGTCGCCGTGCAGGTAGTAGCTGAGGAACAGCGACGACTTGCGGCGCAGGTCGAACGTCTCGACGTAGTGGGCCCGTGCGGCGCGCGGCTCGAGCCGCGCGTGCTCGTCCCAGAACGCCTGCAGGTGCGCCGCGGGGGCCGAGGCGGGCAGGGCCGCGACGGCCGCGCCGAGCTGGTCGGCGTCGGCGTACCAGGCGTCGTCGGGGTAGGCCAGCAGGATGCTGGCCAGGGCCAGGACGTCTGCCCGGGCGGGGACCTCGACGAGGTCCTTGCGCCGCGAGCGCCGCAGGAGCGGGATGATCGCGCGCCTGCCCGACGGCGGAGCCTGGGTCGTCATGACGGCCTCCGGACCTGCAGGGGTACGGACACGGGCCCGCCGCGCGTGGAGGCGGCACTCATGCCGGGCCCGCCCGGGTTGTCGAGCGAGCAGCCCGAGGCCCACGACGCCATCTCGGCGGCGTCCTCCTTGTGCGCCGCGGGGATGACGTACCGGTCCTCCATCTTGGCGATGGCCAGGAGCCGGTAGAGCTCCTCGACGTCCTCGGCCGTGTACCCGACCTGGTCGAGCAGGGCCTGGTCCACGTCGCCGTCGAGCGTGCGGCGGCGCATGTGGCTGCGCATCGCGGCGAGCTTCATGAGGACTCCCGCGACGACGTCGACGTCCCCGGCCGAGAACAGGCTCGCGAGGTACTCGAGCGGGATGCGCAGCGACGCGATCGTGTGGAACACGTCGTCGGCGTCGGCGTCGTCCTTGCCGAGCTCGGTCGTGACGTCCAGGACGGGCGAGAGCGGCGGCACGTACCAGACCATGGGCATGGTCCGGTACTCGGGGTGCAGCGGCAGCGCGACCTTGAACTTCTGGATGAGCTTCCAGATGGGCGAGCGCTGCGCGGCGCCGATCCAGTCCTCGGCGATGCCGGCCGCCCGTGCCGCCGCGATCACCTCGGGGTCGGTGGGGTCGAGGAAGACGTCGCGCTGGGCGTCGAGCAGGTCCTTCGGGTCCTCGACGGACGCCGCGGCCTCGACCGCGTCGGCGTCGTAGAGCACCAGGCCGATGTACCGCAGGCGGCCCACGCACGTCTCGGCGCACACCGTGGGCTGCCCCGCCTCGATGCGCGGGAAGCAGAACGTGCACTTCTCGGCCTTGCCCGTCTGGTGGTTGACGTAGACCTTCTTGTAGGGGCACGCCGAGACGCACATGCGCCAGCCGCGGCACGCGTCCTGGTCGACGAGCACGATCCCGTCCTCGACGCGCTTGTACATGGCCGACGACGGGCAGGCCGAGACGCACGCCGGGTTGAGGCAGTGCTCGCAGATCCGGGGCAGGTGGAACATGAACGTCTGCTCGAACGAGAGCTGGACCTTGTCGACCATCGACGCGAGGTTGGGGTCCTTCGACGCGATCTGCGGCGATCCGCCCAGGTCGTCGTCCCAGTTGGGACCCCAGGTGATCTTCATGTCCTTGCCCGTGATCGCGCTCTTGGGCCGCGCGACCGGGATGTGCGGCGAGTTCGCCGGGGCGGAGATGAGCTGGTCGAAGTCGTACGTCGCCGGCTCGTAGTAGTCGTCGAGCCCCGGGAGGTCCGGGTTCGCGAAGATCGACGCGAGGCGCCGCAGCCGGCCGCCCGAGCGGAGCCGGAGCCGCCCCTTGCGGTCGAGCTCCCACCCGCCGTGCCACCGGTCCTGGTCCTCGTACCCGCGCGGGTACCCCGTCCCGGGCTTGGTCTCGACGTTGTTGAACCAGACGTACTCGACGCCGTCGCGGTTGGTCCACGTCTGCTTGCACGTGACCGAGCACGTGTGGCACCCGATGCACTTGTCGAGGTTCATGACCATCGCTACCTGCGACATGACCCGCATCTCAGTACTCCACTTCCTGGTTGCGCCGACGGATGACCGTGTACTCGTCGCGCTGGTTGCCGGTCGGCCCGTAGTAGTTGAAGGCGTAGGTGAGCTGGCCGTAGCCGCCCAGGAGGTGCGTGGGCTTCATCATGATCATCGTCAGCGCGTTGTGGATGCCCCCTCGCTTGCCCGACGCCTCGGCCTTGGGGACGTCGATGTTGCGGTCCTTCGAGTGGTACATGTAGACCGTGCCCGTGGGCATGCGGTGCGAGACCACGGCCCTCGCCACGACCACGCCGTTGCGGTTGACCGCCTCGATCCAGTCGTTGTCCGCGATGCCCGCGGTCCGCGCGTCCTCCTCCGAGATCCAGATCGTGGGGCCCCCGCGCGAGAGCGCGAGCATGTACGGGTTGTCCTGGAACTGCGAGTGCATGGACCACTTGGAGTGCGGGGTCAGGTAGCGCACCGTGACCTCGGTCGAGCCGGGCTCGCTGAAGCCCTGGTGCCCGAAGTGCCGGGCCATGTCGAGCGGCGGCCGGTACACCGGGAGCTGCTCCCCGAGCTCGGTCATCCAGTCGTGGTCGACGAAGAAGTGCTGGCGGCCCGTGAGCGTGTGCCACGGCTTGAGCCTCTCGACGTTGACGACGAACGGCGAGTAGCGTCGTCCGCCCTGCTCGGAGCCCGACCACTCGTAGCTCGTGAAGACGTTCTGCGGGCCCGTGAGGGTCTGGGCGAACGTGACCTGGCGGTCGTGGTTCTCCTCGGCGAGGTCCGCGAGCGGCTTGCCGACCCGCTTCTCGAGGGCCTTGAAGCCCGCGACCGAGACCGCTCCGTTGGTCGTGCCCGACAGCGCGAGGATCGCCTCGCAGAAGTGCGCGGCGGTCTCGAGCGAGGGGCGGCCCTTCGCGATGCCGTCCTTGCGCACGCCGTTGGCCTTCGCGAGGAACTCGACGGCCTGCTCGGGGACCACCGTGACGCCCTTGGTCGTGGTGCCGACCTTCGAGATCAGCGGCCCGACGGCGCGCATCTTCTCCGCGATCTGGGTGTAGTCGCGCTCGACCACCACGAGGCGCGGCATCGTCACGCCCGGCACGGGCTCGCACTCGCCCTTGCGCCAGTCGAGGACGACGCCGCCCGGCTGGGCCATCTCGTCGGGGGTGTCGTGCGTGAGCGGTGCCGCGATGACGTCGGTGCGGGTGCCCAGGTGGGTCTTGGCGAGCTCGGAGACCTTGTCGGCGAGCCCGAGGAACGCGTCGTAGTCGGTCCGGGCCTGCCACGGGGGTGCGATCGCGGCGTTGAGCGCGTGCACGAACGGGTGCATGTCCGTGGTCGAGATGTCCTGCTTCTCGTACCAGGTGGCCGCCGGCAGCACGACGTCCGCGAAGAGCGACGTCGAGGTCATGCGGAAGTCGATGTTGGTCAGCAGGTCGAGCTTGCCCTCGGGGGCCTCGTCCCGCCAGACGACCTCCTCCGGGCGACGTTCGGGCGGGGTCTCGTGCGCCCGCAGGGACGAGTCGGCGCCGAGCAGGTGCTTGATGAAGTACTCGTTGCCCTTGGCCGAGTTGCCGATGAGGTTGGCGCGCCAGACCGTCAGGACGCGTGGGAAGTTCTGCGGGTCGTCCGGGTCCTCGACCGCGAACTTGAGGTTCCCGCTGCGCAGCTCGGAGACCACGTGGTCGGCCACGGGCACACCCGCGGCTGCGGCCTCGTCGCACAGGTCGAGCGGGTTGCGGTCGAAGCCCGGGTGCGAGGGCGTCCAGCCCATGCGGGCCGCCTGCGTCAGGCAGTCCATCATGCTGCGGTTCTTGAGGGTGCCCGGCCCCGTCGGGGACGCGAGCTCGTCGGCCCCGAAGCCCTCGTAGCGCCACTGGTCCGTGGCGGTGTACCAGAACGCCGTCCCCGCCATGTGGCGGGTCGGCCGCTGCCAGTCGAGCGCGAAGCCCATGTGCTGCTGACCCGTCACCGGCCGGGCCTTCTCCTGGCCCACGTAGTGCGCCCAGCCGCCGCCGTTGACGCCCTGGCACCCCGTGAGGGTCAGGAGCGCGATGAACGTCCGGTAGATGGTGTCCGCGTGGTACCAGTGGTTGGTCCCCGCGCCCATGATGATCATCGACCTGCCCTTGCTCACCTCGGCGTTGCGCGTGAACTCGCGCGCGATCCGGGTGCACTGCTCGGCCGGGACCCCGGTCAGGGACTCCTGCCAGGCGGGGGTCCCGGGCGACGTCGGGTCGTCGTAGCCCGTGGGCCACGACCCGGGCAGACCGTCGCGACCCACCCCGTACTGGGCCATGAGCAGGTCGAAGACGGTCGTCACGAGACGTCCGCCCACGCGGATCGCGGGGACGCCGCGCAGGACCGAGGTCCCGCCCTCGGTCTCCCCCACGTCGAACCGCGGCAGCTCGACGACGACGCCGCGGGCCTCGGCGCCCGCGTGCGTCAGGCCCAGGAGGCTCAGCGCCGGGTCGTGGTCCTCGAGGTCGAGGTTCCAGCGGCCCACGCCGTCCTCGGTCCACCGGTCGGCCAGCGTCCCGTTCGGCACGGTGAGCGCGTCGGCGGCCGTGTCGAGGAAGACCGGGCGGAACTCGGGGCGCTCGCCCGTCGCCCCCGCGACGGGCAGCCCGTCCAGGTCGGCCGCCGTGAGGAACTTGGCGGGCCGGAAGACCGGGGCGGGGGCGCCGTCGGGCCCCGTGGCGTCCGGGGACGCCGAGGACGGACCCTCGTCGAGCGTGACCAGGAAGGGCGCGTCGGTGTACGTGCGCGAGTACGCCTCGAAGTACGGGACCTGGCGGTCGCGGTAGAACTCGGTGAGCAGCACGTGGCCCATGGCCTGCGCGAGCGCGCCGTCCGTGCCGGGGGCGGGCGCGAGCCAGTCGTCCGCGAACTTCACGTTGTCCGCGTAGTCGGGGCTGACCGCGACGACCTTGGTGCCCTTGTAGCGGGCCTCGGCCAGGAAGTGCGCGTCGGGCGTGCGCGTCACGGGGACGTTCGAGCCCCACATCATGATGTAGCTCGAGTTCCACCAGTCGCCCGACTCGGGGACGTCGGTCTGGTCCCCCCAGATCTGCGGGCTCGCGGGCGGCAGGTCCGCGTACCAGTCGTAGAAGCTCAGCAGCGTCCCGCCGATCATCGACAGGAAGCGCGTCCCGACGCCGAAGCTCGCCATCGACATGGCCGGGATCGGGGTGAATCCCACGCAGCGGTCCGGCCCGTACGCCTTGATCGTGTAGACGTGGGCCGCGGCCATGATCTCGGTCGCGAGCTCCCAGTCCGCACGGACGAGGCCGCCCTTGCCGCGGGCCTTCTTGTAGAGCGTGGCCTTGAGCGGGCTCTCGACGACCTCGGCCCACGCGAGCACGGGGTCGCCCAGGCGGCAGCGCGCGTCGAGGTACATGTCGAGCAGGACGCCGCGCACGTAGGGATACCGCACGCGCGACGGCGAGTACGTGTACCAGGAGAACGACGCGCCACGAGGACAGCCGCGCGGCTCGTACTCGGGGCTGTCGAGGCCCGTCGTCGGGTAGTCGGTGCCCTGGTGCTCCCAGGTGATGAGACCGTCCTTGACGTAGACGTCCCACGCGCACGAGCCCGTGCAGTTCACGCCGTGGGTCGAGCGCACCACCTTGTCGTGCGCCCAGCGGTCACGGTAGAACCGGTCCCACTCCGAGGGGTCCGTCTCGATCATGGCGTGCGCCGAGTCGAACACCTCGGTCTGCGGGAAGTGGCTGCGCGTCTTCAGCAGCTTCTTCATCAGGGGCGACATGGTCGCCGGGTCGTCGATCGTCATGACGGGTACTCCTCGGGGACAGCGTGGGGGGCGTTCGTGCGATGGTTGTCGTGGTGAGCACGCCGGCCGGGGGCAGCCGGACGTCTCGACGTCAGTGATCGGTGAGCGGGAGGAAGTGGGGCGAGCACGTGCCCAGACAGCACGTCAACGGTGGTTTCGACGGCACGACCGGTCGCAGCGACCACGGTGGGAGACGGACGCACGTCATCCAGCTGCTGCGCGACTCCAGGGCGCCGGTGTCCGTCCAGGACATCGCCCAGGAGGTCGGCATCCACCAGAACACCGCGCGGTTCCACCTCGAGGCGCTCGTCGACGCCGGGCTGGCCGAGCGCACCCAGCAGGCCAGGACGACACCGGGTCGGCCCAAGGTGCTCTACCGGGGCACGCTGCCCAACCAGACGCACGAGCGCGCGCAGGCGTACCGGCTCCTGGCCGAGGCCCTGACGACCGCGGTCGCCGCCAACGTGCCGGAGGCCGCGACGGTCACGTACTCGGTGGGCCGCAGCTGGGGCAGGAGCCTCACGGAGACTCCCGACCCGGGCGAGGCGTACAGCGAGGACGAGGTCTCGGCCCGGCTCGTGTCCAAGCTCGACGCGCTGTGGTTCGCGCCCACCCCACGGGGTGAGCCGTCCGCGCACGTCTCCGCGCCCGGCAAGGGCATGGACGCGCTCGTGCTCAACAACTGTCCGTTCGTGGCGACCGCCCGCAGCACCCCGCAGGTCGTGTGCTCGCTGCACGCGGGGTTCATCAACGGCACCCTGGCCGAGCTCGGCTCGGAGCTGCGCGCGACGGCCCTCGTGCCGCACTTCGGCGAGCACCACTGCGTCGCACGGCTCGAGACGGTGACGCCGGGGCGCCACGACGAGACCGTCCCGATCCCGATCCTCGTGACCGGGGGTGCAGGGGGTCCCGGCGCCGCCGGGCCTGCTGCCGCGAGGCCCGCGCCCGACGCCTGCTGAGCGTCGGGCCGCGGGTCCGCGGGGGTGCGCTGCGGGGGGTCGCACGGTCAGCTCTTGGCCTCGGCGCCGGGGCGTGCGTAGAAGTGCCAGGCGATGCCCGCGCACAGCAGGGCGTAGGCGATGATCCCGCCGAACACCGCCGTCCTCGGCAGGTAGTTGAACAGCATGGAGAACAGGAACGGTCCGAACGCCGCGATCGCGGCCGTCCAGCCGATCACGCCGCCTGCCTGGCGGGCCGGGAAGATCATGGGCATCTGCTTGAACGTCGCGGCGTTGCCGACCCCGCAGAAGAAGAAGATCAGGACCATCCCGGTCATGAAGATCGGGAGGCTCGGCGTCTGGCCGTCCGCGACCGTGACCTGGCCGAACAGGACGAGCCCGGCCGAGGCCGCGACGCCGATCCCGGACACCACGGTCCACACGCCGCCGCCGAAGCGGTCGCAGAGCGGCCCCCAGCACATGCGGGCGAGCGAGCCGACGAGCGCACCGAGGAAGACCCACGTCAGGTACTCGGGGCCGAACTGCTGCTTGAGGAGCATGCCGAACGTGCCGGCGAGCCCGGAGAAGATCCCGAAGGTCAGGACGTACTCCATGGTCATGAGCCAGGTGTGCTTGTTCTGGAAGATGTCGAACTGCTGCTTGAGGTTGGCCTTGACGGGCACCGACTTGAGCAGGGTCCACGCGAGCACGACGCCGACGACCGCGAACGGGATGAAGATGAGTCCGGGGTTCTGCAGCCACACCTGGCGCGGCTCGGCGTTCTGCGGGTGCGCGAGCTGTCCGGCGAGGCCGAACATCCCGAACCCGATGGCCCACGGCACGACGAACTGGACGACCGAGACGCCGAAGTTCCCGATCCCGGCCTGCAGGCCCAGCGCCGTGCCCTGCTTGCTCTTGGGGAAGAAGTACGACGTCGAGGGCATGTAGCCCGAGAACACGCCACCACCGAGCCCGGCGGCGAGGGCGAGCGCGACGAGCAGCGCGTAGGAGGGCTGCGTCGGGAGCATCACGACCCAGGTCCACCCGACGAACGGGATGATCATGAGGAGCGCGGACAGCGTCAGCATCTTGCGGGTGCCGAGCATGGGCGGGAGCATCATCCAGACGATGCGCAGCAGACCGCCCGTCAGGCCGGGCATGGCGAGCAGCCAGTAGGACTGGCTCTCGCTCAGGTCCCATCCGGTGACCGTGCCGAGCGTGGGGATGAGGGCCCCGGGCAGGTACCAGATGATGAACGCGAGCATGAGGTTGAACGTCGTGACCCAGAGCGTGCTCCAGGCGACCTTCGAGTCCCAGCGCTGGGGGTCGTTGGGGTCCCAGTCGATCAGGTCGCGGCGCGCGTCGGTGCTCACCTGGTGTGCTGGTCTGGGGGCTACGTCGGCTGTGACCACCGGGTGTCTCCGTCCGAGAGGTGGGGGGTTGGGGCACCCACAACATATGGACGAGATCACTCGTGCGTACCGGGACCTAGGTCCCGCCGGAGCGCCCTTGGTCCCGAACCGGGACACCGGCCCTCGAGGGGCTCTGACCTGCTCCTTTGCGGGCCCGGGGAGTTGTTTCGGATCAACTCGGGCGTGCTCGTCCGCCGTGGCCCGGTGGCGCCCGACGGCGGGCCGTCCGAGGCGTGCGGGCGGCGGCGGGAGCGGCGGGTTTCGCCCGAAGAACGGGTCGATGGTGGTGCGCGGCGCGTCGGTCCCTGGACTTTGTGCTTTTCGTCACAATCGACGTCGTCCGAGGTCAGGAGGCGGGCGCGGCGCCCGCGCGGGTACCGCTTGCCCGACGGCGCCGCTCACGTCAGGCGGTGCGCTCGCCGTCGCCGAGCGAGGTCCCGAGGCCCCGGCAGGTCATGGAGTCTGGTGTCGACGTGCCGGTCGTGTGAGCGCGCAGCTAGACGTACGGGAGCACTCCACCGGGACATGCCGACACGGTGTACCCCACCGCTCCACCCTCCGTCACGATCGGCTCGCCCCCGGCGAGCGGGACTCCGATGAAGTAGACCCAGCACATGAGGTCCCCGATCCCCTGCGGATCCCGGGCCGCGTAGTCCAGCTCGCTGCCCCAGACGTGGCAGAACGCGGCCTTCTGCTCCTGGAGGTAGTGGTCGACGCATCCGAGACCCACCTCCTGGAGCACCTGGACATCCGTCGACTCAGCGACCACCGCGACATTCGCCTGGCCGCCCTTGGCTTCCTTGTCGACCGCCACGGAACGCACCATCGACTCGTCGAAGGTCATCGGCTCCGGCTCGGGTTCGACCGGGGCAGGATCCTCTTCTGGAGCCGCTTCCTCGGGGGTGGGGGCGGGTGGGAGGTCAGCCCCGTCGGGCATGGGGCCGGCTGCCTCGCCCGGCGACTCTCCCGCCGACGACGACGCCGGTCCAGGCACGTCGCCAGCCTCCGTCGAAGCGCACCCTCCCAGGACGAGGAGGGACAGAACAACGAGGGAAACCACCCGGGGAGTCGTCACGGTGCCATCCTGGCCTAACCGCGGCACTCGAGGCCAGGCCCAGGATCTCAGGCCAGTGTCGCCCAGAACACCACCGCGGCGCTCGCCGCGACGTTGAGCGAGTCCACTCCCCCGGCCATCGGGATCTTCACGACGTGGTCGACGGCCGCCAGCGTCGAGCGTTGGAGCCCGTGCCCCTCGGTCCCGAACACGAACGCCGACCTCTCGTCCCCCCGTGCGACGTACTCGTCGAGCGTCAGCGAGTCGTCCGACAGCGCGAGCGCCGCGACCGTGAACCCGTGCTCGCGCAGCTCCTCGACGCCGCCCGGCCACGACTCGAGCCGCGTCCACGGCACCTGGAACACCGTCCCCATCGAGACGCGGACGCTGCGCCGGTACAGCGGGTCCGAGCACCGCGGCGACACCAGCACGGCGTCCACGCCCAGGCCCGCCGCGCCCCGGAAGATCGCGCCCACGTTGGTGTGGTCGACGATGTCCTCGAGCACGGCCACACGCCGCGCCCCCTGCCCGTCGCGGGCTGTGGTGAGCAGCTCGTGCACGCTCGGCAGGACCGGGCGGTGCATCGCGGACAGTGCGCCGCGGTGCAGGTTGAACCCGGTGATCGACTCCAGGACGGCGGGTTCGGCGACGTACACGGGCACGGGCTCGCCCGTGCCGCCGGGCCCGTCGTCCAGCCCGACGGCGGAGATCGCCTCCTCGAGGCCGGGGAGCCACTTCTCGGCCATGAGGAACGACCGCGGCCGGTGCCCGGCACGGAGCGCACGGTGGATCACCGTGGTGCTCTCAGCGATGTACATGCCCTTCTCCGGCTCGTTCTTCGAGCGGAGCTCGACGTCCGTGAGGTTGGTGTAGTCGGCGAGGCGCGGGTCGGCCGGGTCGGTCACGTGGATGATCTGCACGCTCAGATTCTCCCGCACCCACGGCGGGGGTCCCCAGCGGGCCCCTGCCCGCCCCGGTGCCGAGCACGAGGTTGCGGTCGTTCTGACGGCATTCGCGACCTCAACCTCGTGGTCGAGCGCGCGGAACCTCGTGCTCGGCGGCCGGGCGCCCCACAGCAGCGACGAGCCCGCCCGGTTCGCGCTGCCCGGTCGGTACCGTCGGGCGGAACACCACGCGCCTCTGCACCTGATAGCTCGTCGCGAACAGCAGCACCTCGGTCAGGACCTTGGCCGGCAGCAGCGCGAGACCCAGCCCGGTCAGCCCCCAGAGCATCCCGTACCCCGCGACCAGCAGCCCGACCGCGAGCGCCGCGTACCGCAGCGCGGCCCGCCGCCCCGTGCCGGGCGCACCCCCGCGCCCCGGGTCTGCCGCCGCACCGGCGCCGGCGCCCGCTCCGAACACCCGCCGGTTCACCAGGAAGTTCACGGCCCCGCTGACCCCGCGCGCACCGACCACGGACACGAGCAGCGACCCCGTGACGGCGTCGAGCACCAGCAGCGCCGCGGTGTCGATCCCGAACGCGAGGAGCGACGACAGCGAGAACGCGAGCAGCGGCGCGTAGATGCGGGCCGAGTCGGCGAGCGGACGGAAGTGCGAGGAGGCGTTGCCGTCGAGGTAGATCGTCTCGATCCGGACCTCGACCACGGGTCGCCCTTCGCGCGCCGCGGTCAGCAGCACGTTGAGCTCGTACTCGTACCGGTCGCCGCGCACGGCGAGCAGCCATCCGATCATCGAGGCGGGGTAGCCGCGCAGGCCGGTCTGGGTGTCGTGGACCCGCAGCCCGGTCGCGGCCCGGAACAGCCACCGGGTGACGCTGTTCCCCAGCCGGCTGCGCACGGGAACGTCCCCGACGAACGCCCGCGCTCCGAGGACCACGGCCGCGTCACGCTCGGACACCCGCTCCCCGACCCGCAGGACGTCGGCGACGGCGTGCTGCCCGTCGGCGTCGGCGCACACCACGTCCTGCCCGGGCCAGCGCCGCGCGACCTCGGCGAACCCCCGCCGCAGCGCCGCGCCCTTGCCGCGGTTGTCCGGGAACCCGACGACGACCGCTCCGAGGCGGGCGACGTCGTCGAACACCGGGCGGAACGCCGGCCCGCTGCCGTCGTCGACGACGACGATCCCCCGCACCTCGCCCGTGGCACGCAGCCCGGAGACGAGCCGCACGAGCGCCCGGTCCGGCTCGTAGGCCGGGATCAGCACGATCATGCCCGCTCACTCCCCGACGTAGAGGATGTCGGAGGTGCCGCGCTCCTTGCCGCGACCCAGGGGGTCGTTGACGAGCTCGCCGTCGTAGTACATGGTCGACGACCCGCCGCCGTCGAGGTTGTACGCGGTCGTCGCGCCGAGGTCCTGCATGATCTCGGCGAGCTCGGTCATGGTCATGCCGCGGCTGTACCCGGCGCTGCGTCCGTCGACCACGACGAAGACGAGGTGGTTCTCGCCGATCACCCCCACGGCGGTGCGGGGCTGCTCGCCCTGGATCGAGTGGTTGCCGACGTTGGTGTCGACCTCGACCTCGTCGATCCCGTCGATCACGTCGCCGTCCTCGAGCAGGGCGGGACCGAACGACACCGTGTTCCACACGCCCGCGTCGACGAGCTCCTGGGCGGTCGTGGCGGTCTCGTCGTAGACCTCGACGGTCCCGTCGCGGTAGAACGCGAGACCGTCCCGGGCGCCCTCGTCGCGGTAGACGACGCCGTTGCGGATCACGATCCCCGTGGACCGGAACCCGTAGTAGTCGCCGTTGATCGCGAAGAGGGCGTCGTTGTCGGCCGCGATGTCGGAGGTCTTCTCGGTGATGTTCTCCCCGAACGCGTTCTGGGCGAACGCCGAGCGCAGGTCGGTCGCGTCCCCCAGGACGACGTCCGCGACGTAGTACGTCACGGTGTCGTCGCCCGTGCCCTCGACGACCTGGCGCACGCTCACGCTCGTCCCGTCGGAGGACGCGCTCGTCCCGGCGTCCGTGGTGCCCGACGACGTCCCCTCCGTCCCGGATCCGCTCGCCGACACCTGGCTCGCCTCGTAGGCGGCGACGTCGGCGATCTCGACGTGCTCGACCACGAAGCGGTCCAGGGCCCACGCGGCGACCCCGCCGAGCGCGAGGGTCAGCGTGAGACCGCCCGCGACGAGCGCACGGTGCGGGCGTCTGCGGCGGGCCGCCACGGGTGGAGCCGCTCCCGCCGAGCGGTCGGGGACGGTCCCGGCGTCAGGGACGGCCGCGTCGTCGTGACCGAGCGCCTCGGCGGGCGACGGGTCGTCCGAGCGGGTGGGCAGGCTTCCTGTCTGCTGGTCGTCTCGTGTCATGCCCCCAGGTCTACGCAGCGCGCGTGTGCCCGGCACAGGTGCTGCCTGAGGGTGTCCTGTGAGGTGCGTCCTGACAGGTGCGCGTGATCGCCGTCACGAGGACACGCTCCCGGCGGACCTGCGAGTGAGACGTCGCTCACTCTTGCGCCCCTCGACGGTAAATGCATACTTTCCGCACGGTTCCTGCGTGATTTCATGGATGCATGAAGAAGCAGATGATGGCACTCGCTGCCGTGGGCGCGATCGCGCTCCTGAGCGCGTGCGGCACCGAGACGACGACCGACAGCGGCTCCTCCACCGACGAGACCCCTGCGGGCGCGACCAACATGCAGGTGTGCGAGAAGTACTTCGAGCCGAGCGACCTGCCGTCGGTCGCCGAGCGCGTCTCGGAGGAGCTCGAGTACGACATGGAGGCGCTCACGGACGACCAGTCGAACGCGATGCGCAGCACGAACATCCAGCTCGAGGCGATCCTGCGCCTCGCCGGGCCCGAGGACACCAACCTCGTCATCAGCAAGATCAAGACGCCGTTCCAGATGGCTGACGACATCGTCGCCGGGACCGGCACCTCGATCGACACGACCGGCGCTGCCGAGGCCGTGGCCGAGCTCGAGGCGATCTGCGAGACCGCGGGCTACACCGCTTCCTGATCAGCAGTTCCATCATCCAGCACTGAACTCGTCCCCATCCCGGACGAAGCCCCGAGAGCCGGTACCGCCCAGAAGGCGGGACCGGCTCTCGTCGTCCTGGGGTGTCGGGCGGGCCTGCTCAGGGCCGGCCCGCCCGCGTGCTCAGCGCGTCATCTCCCCCTCGGCGATCTCCTCGACCGCGGCCGCGGCGAACTGGCTCTCGTAGAGCCGTGCGTACGCGCCGCCCTTCTCGATGAGCACCTCGTGGTTGCCCATCTCCACGATCGCGCCGTCCTCCATGACGAGGATGACGTCGGCGTCGCGGATGGTCGACAGGCGGTGCGCGATCACGAACGAGGTCCGCCCGGCGCGCAGGGCGTTCATGGCCTGCTGCACGAGCACCTCGGTGCGGGTGTCGACCGAGCTGGTCGCCTCGTCGAGGATGAGGATCGCCGGGTCGGCGAGGAACGCGCGCGCGATCGTCAGGAGCTGCTTCTCCCCCGCGCTCACGCCCGAGCCCTCGTCGTCGATCACGGTCGCGTAGCCGTCGGGCAGCGTGCGCACGAACGGGTCCACGTGAGTGGCCCGCGTGGCCTCGAGGAACTGCTCCTCGGTGACCTCGACGCCGTCGGGCACGCCGTAGCGCAGGTTCTCCTCGATGGTGCCCTTGAAGAGCCAGGTGTCCTGCAGGACCATGCCGATGTTGGACCGCAGACCGTCGCGCGTCATGGTCCGGGTGTCGACGCCGTCGAGCGTGATGCGCCCGCCGTCGACCTCGTAGAACCGCATGATGAGGTTGACGAGGGTCGTCTTGCCCGCGCCCGTGGGGCCGACGATCGCGACGGTCTGGCCGGGCTCGGCGACGATCGACAGGTCGTCGATGAGGGGGCGGTCGGGCACGTACCGGAACGAGACGTCCTCGAACGTGACCCGGCCCTGCACGTTGGTGAGCACGGCCGCGGGCGACGGGTCCGGGGACTGCTCCTCGGCGTCGAGCAGCTCGAACACGCGCTCCGCGGAGGCGACGCCCGACTGCAGGAGGTTCATCATCGAGGCGATCTGCGTGATGGGCTGGGTGAACTGGCGCGAGTACTGGATGAACGCCTGGACGTCACCGAGCGAGAGCGTGCCGGACGCGACGCGCAGGCCACCGACGACGGCGACGATCACGTAGTTGAGGTTCGCAACGAAGCCCATCGCGGGCTGGATGATCCCGGAGATGAACTGCGCCTTGAAGCTCGCCTCGTAGAGCTCGGCGTTCTCGTCCGTGAACGTGTCGACGGCCGTCTGCTGGTGGCCGTAGACCTTGACGAGCGCGTGGCCCGTGTACATCTCCTCGACGTGCGCGTTGAGGCGCCCGGTCGCGGCCCACTGCTTGATGAACTGCGGCTGCGAGCGCTTGGCGATCATGGCCGTGACGAGCACCGACAGGGGCACGGTCACGAGCGCGATGACGGCGAGCAGGGGCGAGATCCAGAACATCATGGCGAGCACGCCGACCACGGTCAGGACCGAGGTCACGAGCTGCGACAGCGTCTGCTGGAGCGTCTGGGCGACGTTGTCGATGTCGTTGGTGACGCGGCTGAGCACCTCGCCCTTCTTCTGCCGGTCGAAGTAGGACAGGGGCAGGCGTCCGAGCTTGGCCTCGACCTCGGCGCGCAGCCGGCGCACGGTGCGCTGGACCACGGACGTGGTCACGCGTCCCTGGATCCACCCGAACAGGAAGGAACCGACGTAGATCGCGAGGACCCACAGCAGGATCACGCGCAGGGCCGTGAAGTCGATGCCCTGGCCGGGCACGACGTCCATGGCTGCGAGCATGTCGGCCTGCGTGCCCTGTCCGTCGGCGCGCAGGGCCGCGACGGCCTGCTCCTTGCTGACGCCAGCCGGCATCTGGGAGCCGATCACGCCCTCGAAGATGACGTTGGTGCCGTTGCCGAGGAGCTTGGGTCCCAGCACGGCGAGCGTCACGGACAGGATCGACAGGACCGTGATGACGGCGACGGCCAGGCGCTCGACGCGCAGGTAGCCCGCGAACCGCTTGAGCGAGCCGGTGAAGTCCATGGCCTTCTCGGTGGGCATGCCCATGCCGCCCATGGGGCCGTGGCCGCCGCCCTGGGGGCGGCCCTTGAGCCGCGTCGCGGACAGGTCGGGCTTGTCGCCCGTGCCGTGCGTCTCGGGTGCGTCCGTCACGGGCGCCCCGGCGCCCGACGGCGTCACGTGCGTCTCGGCGTTCTTGTCGCCCGGGTTGTCGCTCGGGCGGGGGGTCTGGGTGCTCATGCTGCCTCCTGCGCCGAGAGCTGCGAGTACACGATCTCCTGGTACGTCTCGCACGTCTCCAGGAGCTCGTCGTGGGTGCCGGTGCCGACGATGCGGCCGTGGTCGAGCACGACGATCTGCTCGGCGTGCCGGATGGTCGCGACGCGCTGGGCGACCAGGAGGACCGTGGCCTCGCGGGTGCGGGGCGCGAGGGCGAGCCGCAGGGCGGCGTCGGTCGCGTAGTCGAGGGCCGAGAACGAGTCGTCGAACAGGTAGACGCTGGGCTTGCGGACGATCGCGCGGGCGATCGCGAGCCGTTGGCGCTGACCGCCCGAGAAGTTGGTGCCGCCCTGGGACACGGGGGCGTCGAGCTGCCCGTCGAGCTGTTCGACGAACTCGCGCGCCTGCGCGACCTCGAGCGCCTCCCACACCTCCTCGTCGGTCGCGTCCTCCTTGCCGTAGCGGACGTTGTCCCCGACGGTGCCGGAGAACAGGTAGGCCTTCTGCGGCACGTAGCCGATCATCGACCACAGGTCCTGGAGCGCGACGTCACGGACGTCGGTGCCGTCGATCCTCACCGAGCCGGCCGTCGCGTCGAACAGCCGCGGCACGAGCTGGAGCAGGGTCGTCTTGCCGGATCCCGTGGACCCGATGATCGCGGTCGTGCCGCCGGGGCGGGCCGTGAACGTGAGGTCGTGGAGCACGGGGTCCTCGGCACCGGGGTACCGGAAGTCGACGTCCTCGAACGTGATGACCCCGGTGCGGTCGGCGCGCGGTGCGAGGTGCACGGGCGACGCGGCCTCGACGACGGTGGTCTCGGTGTCGAGGACCTCGCCGATGCGCTCGGCCGAGACCGCGGCACGCGGGACCATCATGAAGATCATGGTCGACATCATCACGGCCATGAGGATGTACATGATGTAGCTGAGGAACGCGGTCAGCGCCCCGATCTGCATGCCGTTCTCGACGCGGTAGGCGCCGAACCACAGGACCGCGACGCTGGTCGCGTTCATGACGAGCATGACGGTCGGGAACATGAGCGCCATGAGCTTGCCGACACGCAGCGACGTGTCGTAGAGCCGGTCGTTGGCGACCGCGAACCGCTCCTCCTCGCGACGCTCGCGCACGAACGCGCGGATGACGCGGATGCCGGAGATCTGCTCGCGCAGCACGCCGTTGATCGCGTCGATCCGCTTCTGCATCTTGCGGAAGTAGGGGACCATGCGGGAGACGATCAGCCCGACCACGACGCCCAGGACGGGGACGACGACGAGCAGGAGCCCCGAGAGCTCGACGTCCTCCTGGAGCGCCATGATGACGCCGCCGACGAGCATGATGGGCGCCATGACCATGATGGTGAAGGCCATGAGGACGACCATCTGGACCTGCTGGACGTCGTTCGTGGTGCGGGTGATGAGCGAGGGGGCTCCGAGCACGCCCATCTCCTGGGCGGAGAAGGACTGGACCCGGGTGAAGAGCCCGTTGCGCACGTCGCGCCCGAACGACATGGCGACCTTGGCGCCGAAGTACACCGCGACGATCGCGCAGATCACCTGCCCGAGGCTGATGACGAGCATGACGCCGCCCGTGCGCATGATGTAGGCGGTGTCGCCCTGCGTGACGCCCTGGTCGATGATGTCGGCGTTGAGGCTGGGCAGGTAGAGGGTCGCGATGGTCTGCACGAGCTGGAGCACGAGCAGGATCAGGATGGGCGTCCGGTAGGGACGCAGGTACGTCCTCAGTAGACGAAGAAGCATGTGGGGTCCTGTCAGGGGTGGGGGCGAGAGGAGGACGGGGATCTCGACGGTGCCCGACGGCGGCGCGCACGTCGAGCGGATTCGGGGACCTCGCCGACCGGTCCAGCATGCGTCGCCGGGGCGACGACCGCGAGGGCGGGGCGACGGGGTCAGGCGAGCGACGCCGTCGGGACGGGGCGGGGCGGCGGACCGGTGCCCTGGCACGGGTCGTCCAGGACGCCGTGCAGGAAGACGTCGACGATCTGGGTCGGGTCGAGCGGCCCCTGCGTGATGAGCGGGCTCGCGTGCCCGTGCACGAGGAAGAAGAACACGCTCGCGGCGACGCGCGGCTCGGTGCGCAGCTCCCCGGCGTGCAGGTCGATGCGGGCCTCGATCGCGGAGACGATGTCCTGGACGGCGGACATCCGGGCGTCGTGGTGGGATCCGGGGCCGTGCTCGCCGTGGCGCCCACGGGCGTCGCCGCCCGAGCCTGTCGGCCCCAGGCCGCCCGGGTGGCCCCGCAGGGCCCCGGCGCCGGGCCGGTCCCCCATGACCTGGTGGGCGACCTGCACGATCCTCGCGGTCGCGCGCTGGCTGTCCTGGATGACCTCGGCCAGCGCCACGAGGGTCGCCTCGAGCGAGTCGTGGGCGGGGAGCTCGTGGATCGACCGGACGAGCGGCGCGGGGTCGAGGGCCGCGACCAGGGCCGCATGGATCAGCTCGTCCTTGTCCTCGAACGCGCGGAACAGGGTGCCCTCGGCGACGTTCGCGGCCTGCGCGATCTGCCGCGTGGTGACGGCCGCGCCGTAGCGCGCGAGCAGGGGGACGGTCGCGGTGGCGATCGCCGCGCGACGGTCGTCGCGGCTCATGGGTCGGGCTCTGCCCGAGGAGGTGGTCACCCGCCGACCATAAGTGAGTGAGCACTCACTCGTCAAGGTTGCCTGGCGCAACCGACGCCCTCGTCGGAGGCGCCCGACCCGAGGGTGGCCAGGCGACCAGCGCCGTCACCCGACCCCGCTCGGGGTTCGGCACCGTGGCGACCGGGCGGACGCCGGAGGGGCGCCGCTCACGCGACGCCCCTCCGGGACCTCTGTTCTGCCGTGCCGCCAGCGACACCGACCTGCTCGCGCTACGGACGGTCCTCCGGAGCACCGCCGTCGGTCGCGTCGTCCTGCACCGGCGGCGTACCGAGAGGCCGCGGCGCAGCCGTGCCGGGCTCGGGCGTGGGCACGTGGCGCTGACCCGGGCCGCCCGGGCGCTGCCCGCGCTCGGCCTCCGGGTCGAACGGCAGGCCCGAGTGCGTGCCCGCGCTCGTGGCGTCTGCCGTCGCGGCCTCCGCCTGACGACGAGCCTCCGCGAGAGCCTCGGCCGGGTCCACCAGTGCAGGGGTGCCGAAGTTGACCCGGTCACGGTCGCGCTCACGACGGGCCGTCTCGGAAGCCTCCGACCCGTCGCCGGACGGCGTGGGCAGCCCCCCGAAGCCCTGGGCGATCGACCCCAGCGCTGCCGTGAACTCGGTGGGGATGACCCACAGCTTGCTCGCGGTGCCGTCGGCGATCTTGGGCAGCATCTGCAGGTACTGGTAGGCGAGCAGCTTGGGGTCCGCGTCGCCCTCGTGGATCGCGTCGAAGACCTGCAGGATGGCGCGCGCCTCGCCCTCCGCGTTCAGGATCGCCGCCTGGGCGTTGCCCTCTGCACGGAGGATCGCGGCCTGCTTCTCGCCCTCGGCCGTCAGGACCTGGGACTGCTTGATGCCCTCGGCCGTCAGGATCGTTGCGCGACGGTCACGCTCGGCACGCATCTGCTGCTCCATGGAGCCCTGCACGCTCGCGGGCGGGTCGATCGACTTGAGCTCGACGCGGTTGACGCGCACGCCCCAGCGCCCCGTCGCCTCGTCGAGCACGCCGCGGAGCTGGCCGTTGATCTGGTCGCGGCTCGTCAGGGTCTGCTCGAGGTCCATGGAACCCACGACGTTGCGCAGCGTGGTGACCGTGAGCTGCTCGATGCCCTGGATGTAGTTCGCGATCTCGTAGACCGCGGACTTGGGCTCGGTGACCTGGAAGTAGATGACCGTGTCGATGCTCACGACCAGGTTGTCCGAGGTGATCACGGGCTGCGGTGGGAACGACACGACCTGCTCGCGCAGGTCCACCCCCGCCCGCACCCGGTCCACGAAGGGGATGAGCAGGTGCAGGCCGGGCTCGAGCGTGCTCGAGTAGCGGCCCAGCCGCTCGATGATCAGCGCGGTCGCCTGCGGAACGATCCGGACCGCCTTCACGAGCGCGACGATCACGAACAGCAGGATCAGTCCGAGGACGATGTACACGGCGATCATTCCGGTGTCTGGGTCACTCATCGATGTTCTCCTGAGGATGGTTCTCGGTGGGCTGACGGGTCGTGCGGAGAGTCGTCGCGCGCAGGGGTCCTGGAGCGCGGGTCAGGCGCTCAGACGCTGTGGCTGTCCGAGGCGAGCGACTGGACGACCGCGGTCGCGCCGTCGATGCGGACGACGCGGACCTCGGTGCCGACGGGGAGCTCGGGCGACCCGTCGACCGTCCGCGCGCTCCAGATCTCCCCCTGGAGCTTGACCCGGCCGCTGAGCCCGGTCACACGGTCGACGACGACGGCGGTCCGGCCGATCTGGGCGGCGGCGCCGGTCTCGGCGAGCGGCACGCGGTGGCGCAGGTGACGCAGCAGCCAGGGGCGCAGCGAGAGCAGCAGGGCGGCCGACACCACGGCGAACGTGACGATCTGCAACCAGAGCGGACCACCGGCCGCGTTGACCCCGGCCGCGGCGAACGCCCCGCCCGCGAACATGATGAGCACGAGGTCGAGGGAGACGATCTCGATCAGGATGAAGAGGAGGCCCGCTCCGACCCACCACAACCAGTCCATGACGGTTCCTTCCGTCGTGAGGCTCGTTCGCTGCACGTCGTCGACGTGCCGACACCACCTGCGTTCTTTGCCCAGATTTTACCGGAAGGACGAGATCCACGCACCTATCGGGCGTGTCGCGGCGCCCCGCGCGCGGCGAGGCGTCAGCGCGCCGCGCGAGCCATCCAGCGACCGCCGCCGTGCGCGACGATCAGCGGCAGGGCGAACGCCTCGCTGAGGTTCTCCGCCGTGAGGACCTCGGTCAGCGGGCCGGCACGGTGCACGGCACCGTCCTTGAGCAGCAGGACGTGCGTGAAGCCCAGCGGGATCTCCTCGACGTGGTGCGTCACGAGGACCAGGACGGGCGAGGCGGGGTCGCTCGCGAGCTCCGAGAGCGCCCCCACGAGCTCCTCGCGCCCACCCAGGTCCAGCCCCGCGGCGGGCTCGTCCAGGAGCAGGAGCTCGGGGTCCGTCATGAGCGCCCGAGCGATCTGCACCCGCTTGCGCTCGCCCTCGCTCAGCGTCCCGAACACGCGCTCGGCGAGCGGCAGGACGTCGAACGCCGCGAGCAGGTCGTCGGCACGCTCGGTGTCGAAGTCCTCGTAGGCCTCGGTCCAGCGGCCCGTGACCCCGTACGCCGCGGTCAGCACGACGTTGCGCACGGTCTCCGCTGCCGGGATGTGCTCGGCGAGCGCGGCGCTCGCGAGCCCGATCCGCGGACGCAGACCGAACACGTCGGTGCGCCCGAGGCGCTCGCCCAGGACCTCCGCGGTCCCCGCCGTGGGGTGCATGCGCGCCGCAGCGATCTGCAGCAGGGTCGTCTTCCCGGCGCCGTTGCGGCCCAGGATCACCCACCGCTCGCCCTCGTTCACCTGCCAGTCCACGGAGTCGAGGATGGTCTTCGTGCCACGGCGCACCGTGACTGCCTGCAGGTCCAGAACCGAGCTCATGGGACACGACCCTATAGGTTGGCTGACGTGGAATCCCACTCGACCCTCCCGCTCCCCCGCGCCGTCGTCCTCGCCCTGTGGGTGCAGGCGCTGGCACCGTCCCCCGGCGAGACCGGTGCACCGGACGACGCGCTCCTCCGGCGGGCCGTCGCGGCCGTCCGGCAGGACGACGAACCTCACACCGTCGAGGGCCCGGACGAGGCCACGACCCTCCTCGAGCTGCTCACGCGCTGGACGCGCACGCCCGTCGAGGTGTGCGCCGTGCTGCCCGCGCCGGGCGACGTCCTCGGCGTGCCCGCCGCGGTGAGCGCGGACGCGACCGACGCGCAGGAGTGCCTGCTCGTGCAGTCCGCGACCGGCGCGTGGGCGCTCGTGCCCGAGGTCACGGAGTTCGGGAGCGTGTACGAGACCGGCCACCTCGTCGCGTGGCGCATGACACCCGTGCCGACGTGGCGCACCCAGGTGCTCGCCGCCGTCGGGCCGCTCGCGGACGCCGAGCGCGACCTGCGCGTGGCCCTGCTGACCGCGACCGAGGCCCTGGCGTCCCTGGACGTCGCGCGCTGGCGCGAGGACGCGGCCGAGACCATCGCGTCGCTCCGCTCCACGACTCCCCCGGACTGGCCGCTGCCCGCGGTGCGCGGGGAGGCCGAGGCGCGTCGGGTGCGCGTGCTCGCCCAGGCCGCGCGGCTGCGGGCCATCGTGGACCTGGCCACGGCCGACGACGGCGGCGCGGTCAACCTCTGGCAGGCCGACCAGCGCTCGACCGCGCTGCGCGAGGTCGACCGGGCCGCGCGGCGCGCCCTGTCCGCCGCGACCGCCCGCTACGCGACGGGACCGGACCCGAGCACGCTGCGGTAGACCTCGAGCGTGCGGTCCGCGATCGCGTCCCACGCGAAGTGCTCCTCGACGCGCGTGCGGGCCGCGCGACCCATCTCCCGGGCACGCTCGGGGTCGGACACGACCGCGACGAGCGCCGCGGCGAGGTCGGCGACGAACCTCTCCGGGTCCACGGGTGTGCCCGTCCCGTCGTCGACCTGCTCGATCGGGACGAGGAGCCCCGTGACGCCGTCGTCGATCACCTCGGGGATCCCGCCGGTCGCAGAACCGACGACGGGGAGGCCCACGGCCATGGCCTCGAGGTTGACGATGCCCAGGGGCTCGTAGACCGAGGGGCAGACGAACACGGTCGAGGCCGCGAGGACCGCCACGAGCTCCTCGCGCGGGAGCATCTGCTCGATCCACACGACCCCCGTGCGCTGCTCGGCGAGGCGCCCGACGGCGTCGCTCACCTCGGCCGCGATCTCCGGGGTGTCGGGGGCACCGGCGCACAGGACCAGCTGGACCTCGGGCGGGAGCTGCTCGGCCGCGCGCAGCAGGTACGGCAGTCCCTTCTGCCGCGTGATGCGCCCCACGAAGACCACGGCCGGGCGCTCGGGGTCGATCCCCAGGTCGCGGACCACGCGGTCGGCCGCGGCGACCTGCGCCTCGGACCCGGGGCGACGCCACCCGTCGAGGTCGATCCCGTTGTGGACCACGTGGACCCTGGCCGGGTCGACGTCGGGGTAGCAGCGCAGGATGTCCGCGCGCATGCCCGCCGAGACCGCGATGATGCCCGCGGCCGCCTCGTAGGCCGTCTTCTCGGCCCAGCCCGACAGCGCGTAGCCTCCGCCGAGCTGCTCGGCCTTCCACGGCCGCAGGGGCTCGAGCGAGTGCGCGCTGAGGACGTGCGGGATCCCGTGCAGCAGCGACGCCAGGTGCCCGCCGAGGTTCGCGTACCAGGTGTGCGAGTGGACGAGGTCGGCGCCCGCGACGTCGTCGGCCATCGCCAGGTCCACGCCGAACGTCCCCAGGACCGGGTTCGCCGACGCGAGCGAGCCCGGGACCGAGTAGCCCGTGACCCCCTCCTCGCTGCGCGGTCCGTCGAACGCGCGCACGCGCACGTCGATGCGCTCGCGCAGCACGCGGGACAGCTCGGCGACGTGGACGCCGGCACCCCCGTAGACGTGGGGCGGGTACTCACGGGTCAGCAGGTCGACTCTCACGCGGCACACGCTAGCGCGGACCGCGCGGCTCGTGCGCACCGCCCCGCCCGACCGGGCGCGTCGGGGTCCGCGCGGACCGGTGCGCCCCGTCGGGGGACCCGACCGGTCCGGCCGTGGGACGACCGGCGACCACCCTGCGGTTCGGGCACGGCGAACCACGCTCGTGGCCTTATGGTTTTGCCCATGGCCGCCCCACGTGTCCTTGCAATCGTCCTCGCCGGTGGCGAGGGCAACCGGCTCATGCCGCTCACCGCCCACCGCGCCAAGCCGGCCGTCCCCTTCGGCGGTATCTACCGCCTGGTCGACTTCGCGCTGTCCAACCTGGTGAACTCGCACTACCTGCACATCGTCGTGCTGACGCAGTACAAGTCCCACAGCCTCGACCGCCACATCACCAAGACGTGGCGCATGTCGTCGTTGCTCGGGAACTTCGTCGCGCCGGTGCCGGCACAGCAGCGGGTGGGCAAGCACTGGTACCTCGGCAGCGCCGACGCGATCTACCAGTGCCTCAACATCATCGAGGACGAACGCCCCGACATCGTCGTGGTCGTCGGTGCGGACCACGTGTACCGCATGGACTTCTCCCAGATGGTCGACGCGCACATCGCCTCGGGCGCCGAGCTCACGGTCGCCGGCATCCGCCAGCCCATCTCCATGGCCGACCAGTTCGGCGTCATCGACACCGACCCCGAGGACCCCACCAAGATCCGCGCGTTCCTCGAGAAGCCGACCGACCCCGTCGGCCTGGCCGACTCCCCGCGCGAGATCCTCGCGTCCATGGGCAACTACGTCATCAACGCCGACGCCCTCGTCGCCGCCGTGACGGCCGACGCGAGCGACCCCGACTCCCGTCACGACATGGGCGGCGACATCGTCCCTGCGTTCGTCGAGCGCGGCACCGCGGGCGTCTACGACTTCATCCGCAACGACGTCCCCGGCTCCACGGACCGCGACCGCGACTACTGGCGCGACGTCGGGACCCTCGACGCGTACTACGACGCGAACAAGGACCTCATCTCGATCACGCCCGTCTTCAACCTGTACAACGACGAGTGGCCCCTGCACACCGGGTACGTGGGCCTGCCGCCCGCGAAGTTCGTCCACTCGGGGCAGGGTCGCCTGGGCCACGCCGCCGACTCGCTCGTGTCCCCCGGTGTCATCATCTCCGGCGCGACCGTCGTGGGCTCGGTCCTGTCCCCCGGCGTCTACCTGCACTCCTGGTCGTCCGTCTCGGACTCGGTCCTCATGGACGGCGTCCAGGTCGAGCGGCACGCCCAGGTCCACCGCGCGATCCTCGACAAGAACGTGATCGTCACCGAACGCGCCCGGATCGGGCTGGACCCCGCGCAGGACCGCGCACGGGGCTTCACGGTCACCGACTCGGGCATCACCGTCGTCCCCAAGGGAACCATCGTTGAATAGCACCATGACCCACCGCCCCGTCTCGACCCGCCGGCTCGTGGTGATGGACGTGGACTCCACGCTCATCACCCAGGAGGTCGTCGAGCTCCTCGCCGACCACGCCGGGACCCGCGCGCTCGTCACGGACGTCACCGAGCGCGCGATGCGCGGGGAGATCGACTTCGCGGAGTCGCTGCGCGAACGCGTCGCGACGCTGGCGGGGGTCCCCGTCTCGGCGTTCGAGGACGTGCTCGGCCGGGTCACGCTCACGCCGGGCGCCCCGGAGCTCGTCGCGGAGCTCCAGCGCCGCGGGTGGACCGTGGCACTGGTGTCGGGCGGCTTCGAGGAGATCGTCGCTCCCCTGGCCGCACGCCTGGGGATCACGCACTTCCGGGCCAACCGACTCGAGGTCGCCGACGGAGTCCTCACGGGGCGCACGACCGGGCCCGTGGTCGACCGTGCCACCAAGGAGGCCACGCTGCGCGAGCTCGCGGCCGCCGAGGGCGTCGACATGGCGGACACCGTCGCGATCGGTGACGGCGCCAACGACCTCGACATGATCGGGGCCGCCGGGATCGGGATCGCGTTCGCGGCCAAGCCGGTCGTGGTCGCCCAGGCGCCGTACTCGGTGCCCGGTCCGCGCCTCGACGCGGTGCTGGAGATCATCGACGCGCAGCCTCACACCGACTGACGCCTCCACGACGAAGGCCCCTTCCCCCGCGCGGGGCAGGGGCCTTCGTCGTGGAGGCGGGACCTCAGCTCGAGGGGCGCCCGACGTACGTGAGGTTCGCGACGCCGTCGCGCCACTCGCTCCACGGCGTGTCGGACTCCAGCACGCTGTACGTCGCGGTCGGGACACCGACGCGGACCTGGGCCAGCGCACCCGAGTCCGAGGACGGCGAGGCGAGCTGGGCCGCGGTCGCCGCCATGGTCGGCTCGTGCCCGATCACCAGGACGGTGCGCACCCGGGAGTCGGCGCCGTGGACCAGGTCCACGACGTCCTTGACCCCCGCGGCGTACAGGGTGTCCGTCACGACGACAGCGGGGGCGACGTCGCCGAGGTTCGCGGAGAGCAGCTCCCACGTCTGGCGTGTGCGCAGCGCGGAGGAGCACAGGACGAGCTCGGGGACGAGCGCGGAGTGGGCGAGCGCAGCACCGACCCGACCGGCCTGACGCCGGCCGTTGAGCGCGAGCGGACGCAGGACGTCGTCGACGCCCCCCGCGGGCTCGGCCTTGGCGTGCCGGAGCAGCACCAGCCGGTGGGTACGGCCCGGGTTCCCGGGCCCGGCGGCGTCGAAGGACGCCGCCGATCGGCCATCTCGCACGTTCGTCCCTCTCGTCACAGACCCATGGCGTGCACGCCGCCGTCGACGTGCACGATCTCCCCCGTGGTCGCGGGGAACCAGTCTGACAGGAGTGCGACGACCGCGCGTGCGGCGGGCTCGGCGGTCATCTGGTCCCAGCCGAGGGGTGCGCGCTCGGGCCAGCCGCCCTCCATCTTCTCGAAGCCCGGGATGGACTTCGCGGCGGTCGTGCGGATCGGGCCCGCCGAGACGAGGTTGGCGCGGATGCCCTCGGGGCCGAGGTCGCGTGCAAGGTAACGGTTCGCGGACTCGAGCCCGGCCTTCGCGACGCCCATCCAGTCGTACACGGGCCACGCGAACTGCGCGTCGAACGTCAGCCCGACGACGGCGCCGCCGTTCGTCATGAGCGGCTTCGCGGCCACGGCGAGGGACTTGTAGGAGAAGGTCGAGACCTGCAGAGCGGTCGCGACGTCCTCCCAGCTCGCGGACAGGAAGTTGCCGCCCATGACGCTCTGCGGCGCGAACCCGATCGAGTGGACGACGCCGTCGAGCGTGTCGACGTGCTCGCGGACGGCGTCGGCCAGCCCGGCGAGGTCCTCGTCGTCGGTCACGTCGAGCTGCACGACGGGCGCCTCGACGGGCAGGCGCTTCGCGAACGCCTGCGTGAGCTTCATCTGGCGACCGAACGAGGAGAGCACGACGGTGGCCCCCTCCTCCTGCGCGAGCCGGGCCGCGTGGAACGCGATCGAGGAGTCGGTGAGGACACCGGTGACCAGGAGCTTCTTGCCTTCGAGCAGACCCATCAGTTCTTCTTCCGTTCTTTCGTCGTGCGCTGCTTGAGCGTACTCATGGACGACCCGCCCGGGTAGTTCTGGAGGGGTCGCGCGGTGTGTCGAGGAGCACGCTGCGCTCCCCGGGAGGTTCGAGGTGGTGGTCGACGGCCCGACGACCGGTCAGTGCCCCATGCCGAGGCCGCCGTCGACGGGGATCACGGCGCCGCTGATGTAGCCCGCCTCGGGCGACGCCAGGAACTGCACGACTCCCGCGACCTCGTCGGGCTGGGCGAAGCGCCCGGCGGGGATGTTGGCCTTGTACTGCTTCTGACGCTCCTCGGGCAGCTCGGCGGTCATGGCCGTCTCGATGAAGCCCGGGGCGACGACGTTGGCCGTGATGCCCCGCCCGCCCAGCTCGCGCGTGATCGAGCGGGCCATGCCGACCAGGGCCGCCTTGGACGCCGCGTAGTTGACCTGGCCGGGGCCGCCGTAGAGGCCCACGACCGACGAGATGAGGACGATGCGCCCGCGTCGCAGCCGGATCATGCCCTTGGAGACGCGACGCACGCAGCGGAACGTCCCGGTCAGGTTCACGTCGATGACGGACTCGAACTCGTCGTCGGTCATGCGCATGAGGAGCTGGTCGCGGGTCACGCCCGCGTTCGCGACGAGGACCTCGACCGGGCCGAGCTCGGCCTCGATCGCGGTGAAGGCCGCGTCGACGGCGTCGGTGTCGGTGATGTCGCCCACGACGCCGAAGACGCCGTCGGGCAGGTCGCCGCTGCGGTAGATGGTCGCGACGCGGTCGCCGTTCGCGACGAAGCGCTCGGCGATCGAGCGACCGATGCCCCGGTTGGCACCCGTGACGACCACGGTGCGCGGGCTGGGGGAAGCGGGGGCTTCGGACACGACATCTCCTCGTTCAGTGGTGTGGGAGGCGACGCCCGCGGCGGGAGGGGTCCCGCGCGGCCGGCTGATCGCCGCAACGACCGTACCGCGCGGCCCGGACCCCGTGCGCGCAGGGACCATCACAGGCGGCCGGGGTCCTTTGTCGAGTTCCGACAAACGTAGGATGGAGAGGTGAGCAGCAACAACCAGGTGCCGAGCATCTCGAACGCACCGGAGTCGCTCGCGGAGGACCAGGCGCGGCGCACCAGGCGCTACCTCATCCAGATGGGGATCCGGCTCGTGTGCTTCCTCGCCGCGGTGGTCGTCCACGGGTGGTTCTCGTTCGTCCTGATCGGCGCCGCGATCGTGCTGCCGTACGTCGCGGTGCTGCTCGTCAACGCGGGTCGGGACCAGAAGACCTACGACGTCTCCCCCATGGAACGGCTCCAGGTCGACGCCGCGCCCGACCACCGGAGCCTCGGGCGGGTCGTCGAGCTCGACGACGAGGGCCAGGTCCGCGACGACGTCCAGGGCACCACCGCCGGTGCGCCGCCCGCCGATGCCCACGAGACGCCCCGCGACCGCACGCCCCACCGGACCACCGACCGAACCACCGACCGAACCACCGACCAGGAGCCGCACGATGGTTGACCTCCTCCACCTTGCCGACCCCGTCGACGAGGGCGAGCTGATCTGCAGCGGCAAGGGCTGCCGCGCCGAGGCCGTCTGGGGGCTGCTCTGGAACAACCCCAAGCTGCACACGCCCGAGCGCCGCAAGGTCTGGCTCGCGTGCGACGACCACCGCGAGCACCTCGAGACGTTCCTCGGGGCGCGTGACTTCTGGAAGCAGACGGTCCCCGTGGCGGACCTCGAGCGTCGGCCCGAGCTGTGACCCACCCTTCCCCCGGCGCCGACCTCCCGGGCGGCTCGCACGAGACCCCTGCCCCGGGGGGTGCTCGCCGGCCCGACGCGGCCCAGCTCGCGCACGACGTCTCGCGCGACGCGAAGGCCGAGCCCCGGACGCTGCGCCAGTGGGTCACCCTGGCCCTCGGGGTCCTGCTCGTGGCGGCGCTGTGCGTGCTCGCGGGCCGGTGGCAGTGGCACCGCTACGAGTCGCGCTCGGCGCAGATCGAGATCATCGAGTCGAACTACGACGCGGCCCCCGTCCCCCTGACGGACGTCCTGGCGGGGCCCGGGGCGGTCCTGGACCCCCAGGACGTGTGGCAGCGGGTGACGCTCGAGGGGACCTACGTCGAGGACGCCACGGTCCTGCTGCGCAACCGGCCTGCGGGCGGCAAGGCGGGGTTCCACGTCCTGGTGCCGTTCGTGACCACCCCGACCGACGACGGCGAGCAGGTCGTCATGGTCGTCGACCGCGGGTTCGTGCCTCTCGGCGCCGACGCGAGCGCCCCGGACGAGGTGCCCGCTCCCCCGGCGGGCACGGTCGAGGTGACGGTCAGCCTGCGCGCGGACGAGCCGGCGTCGAGCCGTGACGCCCCGGCAGGCCAGGTCCAGGCCATCAACACGGCCCAGGTCCTCGCCGAGGGGCCCGACGGCGCCGCGTGGGCCGAGGGGGCGACCGTGGGCGCGTACGGCTCGCTCCGGGCAGAGGTCCCCGCCCCCGCCACGGCGCTGCGAGCGCTCCCCGTGCCGGACACCGACCCGGGCTCGCACCTGTCGTACACGTTCCAGTGGTTCGTGTTCGCGGCGGGGGCGATCGGCGGGTTCCTCATCCTGATCCGCCGCGAGAAGCGCGAGACCGTGACCGCGGGCGACCTGCTCGGCGAGGAGCGGGCGTCCGGCCGGGCACCGGGCGAGACCCCGCCCCGCCGCAAGCGCGGTCCCACGGCCGAGGAGGAGGAGGACGCGCTCATCGACGCGCAGCTCCCCGAGCCTCGCCCCTGACGGCGCGAGAGACCAGGTACGACGACGGCCCGCCTGCTCCGAGGAGCGGGCGGGCCGTTCGTGCTTCCCACGCCGGGCACGTCCGTCGGCTCCCTGCCGGGGGCCTGCGCGCCGTCAGGCCAGGGAGATGAGCTCCGCGTAGGAGTCGTTCCACAGGTCCTCGTCGCCGTCGGGCAGCAGCAGGACGCGCTCGGGCGAGAGCGCCTCGACCGCGCCGTCGTCGTGGGTGACCATGACGACGGCCCCCTCGTAGTTCTTGAGGGCGTCGAGGATCTCGGCGCGCGAGGCCGGGTCCAGGTTGTTGGTGGGCTCGTCGAGGAGCAGCACGTTCGCACCCGAGACCACGATGGTCGCGAGCGCGAGGCGCGTCTTCTCGCCGCCGGACAGCACGTTCGTGGGCTTGTTCGCGTCGTCCCCGGAGAACAGGAACGAGCCGAGCACCGAGCGGACCTGCGTGTCGGTGAGGTCCGGCGCGGCGTGGCGCAGGTTCTCGACCACGGTCACGTCCATGTCCAGGGTGTCGTGCTCCTGGGCGTAGTAGCCCAGCTTGAGCCCGTGCCCGGCGATGACCTCACCCGTGTCCGGCTTCTCGACGCCTGCCAGGATGCGCAGCAGGGTCGTCTTGCCCGCACCGTTGAGCCCGAGGACCACGACGCGGCTGCCGCGGTCGATCGCGAGGTCCACGCCCGCGAAGATCTCCTGCGAGCCGTACGACTTGGACAGGCCCTCGGCCGTGATGGGCGTGCGGCCGCACGGCGCCGGGGTCGGGAAGCGCAGCTTGGCGACCTTGTCGCTCACGCGCTCGCCCTCGAGGCCTGAGAGCATGCGCTCGGCGCGCTTGATCATGTTCTGCGCAGCCACGGCCTTGGTGGCCTTGGCGCGCATCTTCTCGGCCTGCGCGAGGAGCGTGCCGGCCTTCTTCTCGGCGTTGGCGCGCTCGCGGCGACGACGGCGCTCGTCGGTCTCGCGCTGCTCGAGGTACGCCCGGTAGCCCAGGTTGTACTGGTCGAGGACACCGCGCGTCGCGTCGAGGTAGAAGACCTTGTTGACGGTCGCCGAGAGCAGCTCGACGTCGTGGCTGATGACCACGAACCCGCCCGAGTAGTTCTTCAGGTAGTCGCGCAGCCACAGGATCGAGTCGGCGTCGAGGTGGTTGGTCGGCTCGTCGAGCAGCAGCGTCTCAGCACCCGAGAACAGGATGCGCGCGAGCTCGATGCGTCGGCGCTGACCGCCGGAGAGGGTCTTGAGGGGCTGCGCGAGGATGCGGTCGTCGAGCCCCAGGTTCGACGTGATGCGCTGCGCCTCGCTCTCCGCGGCGTACCCGCCGGCGGCCGTGAAGCGCTCCTCGAGCTTGGGGTAGCGCTCCATCGCGGCGAGGTGCGTCTCCTCGTCGGCGCTCGCCATCTCGCCCTCGGTCTCGCGCATCTTGCGCACGAGCACGTCGAGGCCGCGGGCCGAGAGCACACGGTCCATCGCGATCACGTCCAGGTCGCCCGTGCGCGGGTCCTGCGGCAGGTAGCCGACCTCACCCGTCCGCACGATCTGCCCCGCCGTCGGCAGGGTCTCCCCCGCGAGGGTCTTCGTCAGGGTGGTCTTGCCCGCTCCGTTGCGACCCACCAGGCCGATCCGGTCTCCGGCTGCGATGCGGAAGGACGCCTCGTCCAGCAGGACGCGGGCGCCGACGCGCAGCTCGACGGCGTGGGCAGTGATCACAGAGAGTTCCTCCGGTGGGGAGTCAGGGGGCAGGGGGTGGGTGCGACGCGCTGTGCGCGAGACACAAACGCCACCGATTCTAGTGCCGTGCGGCCGCAGGCGGAACGGGATTTCGCGGGCTGGTCCGTCACAGTCGGCCGCGAGCCGCCGAGAACGGGGTGGTGGCCGCGCTGGGGACCTCGACGACCTCAGGTCCGTCCGCGGCCCGCCCGCAGGCCCGACGGCGTCGCTCACCTCCCGGGGCGAGCCGCGCCCGGCCACGACGGCACCGCAGGGGCGTGACGCCGTCGGGTCCTACCACCGACGCACCGTCGTCGCCCGAGATGGCACCGCAGGACGCCGTGACCTGCGACGACGAGTAGCGTTGGCCCCGTGACGTTCAACGAGGGTGGTTCATTCGAGGGTGGCCGGGTCCGCAAGGGCGGGCGCGGCAAGGGGCCCGTGATCGCGGGCGGCGGCATCGCGGCCGTGCTCGTGGCGGTCGTGGTCGCGCTCCTCAACGGCGGCGACCTGGGCAGCGTGCTCGGGACGGTGAGCGAGCAGGTCCAGCCCGCCGGGGCCGAGGACACCGCGCAGCAGCAGTACGTCGAGGAGTGCACGGTCGAGCAGGCCAACACCGAGCGCGAGTGCCGGCTGTCCGCCACGGCGCTCTCGCTCGACGACTACTGGTCGGAGGCGCTGCCCGACCAGGTCGGCGTCGACTACGTCGTGCCCGACGTCGTGAGCTTCGAGGCGGCGACCGCGACCGGGTGCGGGTCCGCGACGAGCGCTGTCGGCCCCTTCTACTGCCCGCCCGACCAGACCGTGTACATCGACGTGTCGTTCTTCGACGAGCTGCGCGACCGCTTCGGTTCGTCGGGTGGACCGCTCGCCGAGGAGTACGTCGTCGCGCACGAGTTCGGGCACCACATCGAACAGCTCTCGGGCGCGATGGCGTCCGCCGACCGCTCCGGGACCGGGCCCGAGTCCGACTCGGTGCGCATCGAGCTCATGGCCGACTGCCTCGCCGGCATGTGGGCCGGGAACGCGGCGACGAACATCGACGACAAGCGCGGCGTACCGTTCATGCAGGAGATCACGCCCACCGACCTGAAGGACGCCCTGTCCGCCGCCTCGGCAGTGGGCGACGACCGCATCCAGCAGTCCGCGACCGGCTCGGTGAACCCCGAGGCGTGGACGCACGGGTCGAGCGAGCAGCGCCAGCGCTGGTTCATGACGGGCTACGACGGCGGGACGTTCCAGGACTGCAACGCGCTCGAGGCGTCGACGCTCTGAGCCTGAAGCGCCGCTACCGCCGGACCGATGAGTTCACGGCCGTCCCCCCGTCTCAGTGGTGAGACCAGGCCGCCGCCAGGCGGCGCCACGGCAGGGGAACGACACGGACGGGGACGGACCCATGGCAGAGCTGCTCGTCGACTTCATCACCTCGCTCGACGGCTACGCGTCGGGCGAGGGCTGGCCCGGGTTCTGGGGGCTCGAGGGCCCCGAGTACCTCGGGTGGCTGCAGGAGCAGCCCGAGGTCACGTACCTGATGGGCGCGAACACCTACCGGCTGATGTCGGGCTTCGCGGCCGGTCAGGTGCCCGAGGGGACGGACGAGTTCACGGCCGACGAGGAGGCGTCGGTCGACGAGCTCACGGCGGCTCGGAAGGTCGTCTTCTCCAGCACGCTCCCCGAGCCCTTGACGTGGCCGAGCTCCACGCTGGTGCGCGGCGACGCGGTGGAGGCGGTCCGCGCCCTGAAGGACACCGAGGACGGGATCCTCAGCACGATCGGCAGCCTCAGCCTGGCACGAGCGCTGCTGCGGGCCGGGCTCGTCGACCGGTTCCGGGTGGGGATGTTCCCCGTCATCACCGGCGCGACCGGATCTGAGCGGATCTACGACGGCTACCCCGACGTCGTGCTCGAGATGACCGACCACCGCACCTTCGACACCGGCATCCAGATCGTCGAGTACCGCCCGCGCGTCCTGGAGGGCCCGCCCCTGGCGGCAGCCGACAGGTGAAGGCGCCGGGGCGGACGAGGCTCAGGCGTCACGGCGCCCGGCACCCCGGCACCCGGGCGGGCACCCGGGCACCGACGACCGACCCGGTGCCGCCGGTCCGGGTTCCTCGGACCGAGGAACCCGGACGCGTTCACCGCGTCAGCTCACCATGACGCGCTGGTGGAGGTTCTGCACCGCGTACCGTGCCGACCAGAAGGCACCGTGCTGCCACGCGGAGATCTCCGACATCCAGTCCCCCGCGAAGTACGTGTTGCCCACGCCCTGCTGAAGCTGCTTGAACCGCGGCGACGCGGTGTTCGGGTAGGCCCACGCACCCTCGATGTAGGGGACCTTGTGCCAGGCGATCGAGAACGAGCTCTGCAGCTCCGTGCGGTACTTCTCGCCATGGATCTTGACGCCCTGCTCGACCGCGCGCATCTGTCGTTGCCGCGGAGTCATGTCGGCGTAGGCTCGGGCGTTCGCACCCGTGTTGTAGTACCCGACGACGAGGCCCTTCTTCTCGCCGTACCCGTACGAGGGGTACCAGATGTGGGCGAGGTCCATGTCGGTCTCGGTGACCCCGCCGAAGATGCGGTGGTCGTCCTCCCAGAAGCGCGACCGGTACTGCAGGCCGATCTTGCCCGCCGGCGAGCCGACCGCGAACTCACCCAGCGCGGCGTCGATGTCGGGGCCCCAGTTGGTGGCCCAGCGACGCATGAGACCCGCCGGCGCGGACACGATCGCGAAGTCCGCCTCGATCTGCCGCGCCTTGCCGTTCGCCGCCGTGTAGCTGACCTTGACTCCACGGCTCGTGTTCTCGACCCCGGTCACCGGTGAGCTGAAGTGCACGTTCTGCTTGCCGATCGCGCGCACGAAGTACTCGTACGTCGTGTCCATGCCGCCCTTGGGCTGGAACATGAGCATCGACTGCTCCCAGTTGATCTCGAACGGGAAGTACTGGCCCACCTTCGAGGCGAGCACCTCCGAGACCGTGCCAGGGCCGGGCAGCGGTGTGCCGTGCTCGTTCCAGGCCGACGGGTAGACCGAGTACCCGCGGTTGCTCCCGCCCTGGTACTTCCCGTCGGCCGTGAGCGACCCCCAGCTGCGCAGGAAGGAACGCAGGTTCTCCTTGTCCGCAGCGGTCAGCTTCTGGTCCAGGGCCCCCTGGTCCGTCGCGTAGCCGAGAAGCTCGGAGGTGTACCCGAACACGTCCGCCTTGGCCGTGCGGTAGCGGACCGGGTTGCCCGGGGTGGCGCCCGAACGCTCGTTGTAGAGGTAGGCGTCGGCGTTCGCGTTGGTGAAGACCTCGTACGGCACTCCCAGCTCGCGCAGGTAGTCCATGGTGACCATCCACTGCGCGATGCGACCGGCGCCGGCGTTCATGTACAGGCCGTCGGCGAATCGCGCCGTCTGCGTGACGCCGTTGACGTCCGTCTCGGAGTCGCCGCCCCGGATCGTCAGGGTGCGCCCACCGGCCCGGTGGCGCGCCTCGAGCACCGTGACCTTGTAGCCCGCCTTCTGCAGCTCGTACGCCGACGCCAGACCCGCCGGGCCGGCCCCGACCACGACGACCTTCTTGGCCGAGCGCCCGGTCAGGGAGAAGTCGCTCCCCCGGGGAGGGGTCCAGGACTCGTTCCGGGGCTGGGCCGCGGCCGTCGGGGCGAGGCCGACGGCTCCCATCGTCGCGAACATGACGCCGGCGCTCGAACCCACGCCGACCGCCTGGAGGAAGCTTCGGCGTGAGACGCCGGAGGAGTCGTTCTCTGAGACCACGATGCCCTACCTCTCGTCTGAGGTCTGACGGGCGACGTCCTCGACCGCGAGCGCGGGGCCGCCGTCAGCACCGAGGGTGACGCTAGGGCCGCCTCGTCTCCTGGAGAGGTCCTGGGCGTTTCGTCGTAGTTGCCCGCGGTAACGAGTCCGTTTCGACCCGTTGCTCCAGGTCGCAGGCAGGGGGCGAGAACGGATGGTCGGCCGGCGGGACGGACTTCAGAACGCCTCCGGACGTTCACCGACCGGAAACGACTCCTGGTTACGTTCCTGGCCAACCGGTTCTCGACGGACCGGCACCCACCGGCGTCATCTCGCCCGCACCGTGCCCCGGAGGCCCTCATGAAGAACAGCGTCAAGATCCTCACCGCGGTCGTCGTGACCGCGGCCGTCGCGATCCCGGGAACCGCCTACGCGAAGGACAGGCTCTTCGCACCGCACCCGACCGAGGCCGTCGCACTCGTCACGGGCGACACCCCGTCGATCGCCAACGGCGTCGCGATCGGCAAGAACGTCTCCTGGTACAAGTCGTCGGGGCTCGGCCCGTCCGCGATGAACACCGCGCCAGGGGTGTCGGCCGAAGCGCGCTACATCCCGACCGACGTCTTCCCGGGCGGCCAGCTCCCGGCCGGTGTGACCATCACCGAGGCCCAGGGCATCAACGTCCTCATGCGCATCGGCGAGAACCTGACGAAGGCCGGGCTCTCCTACGAGGACGTCGTCTCGATGCGGGTCTTCCTGCAGAACCCCCAGGGCGCCGAGAAGATGGACTTCGACGGCTGGAACCGTGCCTACCGGCAGTTCTTCGCCAACACGAACCTGGCCACCGGCGCGACCCTCGACGTCCAGCTCGGTTCCGCCACCACCAAGCCCATGGTCGTCAACGAGACCCGTCCCTCGCGCTTCGCGCTGGAGATCGAGAACCTGCCCGTCAACGGCTGGCTGGTCGAGGTCGAGGTCGACGCCGTCTACCCGGGGACGGACCACAAGCACTCGAAGTAGCGTGCCGCGGGACGACCGGCCGCCGTCCCCCGCACGCCCGAGGGCTCTCACCCGATCAGCAGATCAGGTGAGAGCCCTCGTCCAGGATCCAGGTCAGACGTTGAAGCCCAGCGCGCGCAGCTGGTCCTTGCCGTCCTGCGTGATCTTCTCGGGGCCCCACGGCGGCATCCAGACCCAGTTGACCCGGAAGCCGTCGATCAGACCGTCGAGGGACTGCGCCGTCTGGTCCTCGATGACGTCCGTGAGCGGGCAGGCCGCCGACGTGAGCGTCATGTCGATCACGGCGTGGTTGTTCTGGTCGACCTGGATGCCGTAGACGAGGCCGAGGTCGACGACGTTGATGCCGAGCTCGGGGTCGATGACGTCGCGCATGGCCTCCTCGACGTCGGCCGCGGTCGGCGGGGTCGGCGCCGCAGAGGCGGCGGGGGTCTCGGTCGTCATCGGTTCTCCTGAGGTGACTGAGTGGACGTGGTCTGGTCGAGCTCGGGCTGGGTGGCGTGGGCGTCCGCGAGGACCCCGGACGTCGCCAGGGTGTCACGCAGGGCTGCCCAGCCGAGCAGCGCGCACTTGATGCGGGCCGGGAACTGCGCGACCCCGGTGAAGGCCGTGGCGTCGCCGAGCTGGTCCTCGAGGTCGTCGTCGAGGCCCTTGCCGCGCGACTGCATGAGCTGGCGGAAGACGTCGCCCAGGTGCTCCGACTCGGCGACGGGCGCGCCCGTCACGAGGTCCGTGAGCACGGACAGCGAGGCCTGCGAGATGCTGCAGCCCTGCCCCTCCCAGCTCACGCTCGAGATGGTCGGGGCCTTCGGGTCGGCGGTGTCGAACTCGACGCGCATCGTGACCTCGTCGCCGCACGTGGGGTTGATCTGGTGCGACTCACCGTGCAGGTGCCCCTCGGAGAGTTCCACGAAGCCTCGCCCGTGGGGGGACTTCGCGTGGTCGAGGATGACCTGCTGGTACATCTGCTCCAACGAGCTGCTCATGGCGGGGGTCGTGCTCCTTCGGTACATCCTGCGGGGCCGTGGGGACCGCGCGAACAAGTGTGGGACGTGCGGGTTCTCAGTCCACTGAGAAGAACGCCCGGACCCCCGCCAAACCTTCCCGGAACGCCGTGACGTCCTCGGACGTCGTGTACACCGAGGCCGAGGCGCGCGCCGTGGCGGCGATCCCGAACCGGCGGTGCAGGGGCTGCGCGCAGTGGTGACCGACCCGCACCGCGATCCCGGCGGCGTCGAGCACCTGGCCCACGTCGTGGGCGTGGACGCCGTCGACGACGAACGAGACGACCGCGAGGCGGTCCTCGGGGGTGGTGGGGCCGATGATCCGCACGCCGGGGACGTCCGCGATCTTGAGCAGCTCGACCGCGAGGTCGTGCTCGTGGGCGGCGACGTTCGCCATGCCCAGCTCGTCGAGGTACTGCGCGGCGACGCCGAGCCCGACGATCTGCGCGACGGCCTGCGTGCCGGCCTCGAAGCGCTGCGGCGGCGGCATGTACGTCGCCTCGGTCATCGTGACGACCTCGATCATGGAGCCGCCCGTCGTGACCGGGGGCAGCGCCTCGAGCAGCTCGCGGCGCCCGTAGAGCGCGCCGACGCCCGTGGGCCCGAGCATCTTGTGCCCGGAGAACGCCGCGAAGTCGACGTCGAGCGCGTGCAGGTCGACGGGCAGGTGCGGGACCGACTGGCAGGCGTCGAGGACCGTGAGGGCCCCGACCTCCTGGGCCCGCGCCACGATCGGCGCGACGGGCGTGATCGCGCCCGTCACGTTCGAGGCGTGCGTGAACGCGACGACGCGCGTGCGCTCGGTGATGACCGAGTCGGCCTCGTCGACGCGGACGCGCCCGTCGTCGTCCACCCCGAACCAGCGCAGCACCGCCCCGGTGCGCGCGGCGAGCTCCTGCCACGGCACGAGGTTGGCGTGGTGCTCGGCCTCCGTGAGGACGATCTCGTCGCCCGGCGCCAGGGCGAAGCGACGGGCCGCCTCTCCCCCGCGGCCGATGCTCGCGTTGGACAGCGCGTAGGTGACGAGGTTGATCGCGGCCGTGGCCCCGGAGGTCCACACGATCTCGTCCGTGTCGGCCCCCACGAAGCGTGCGACCGCCGCCCGGGCGTCCTCGAACGCCTCGGTCGCCTCCTCCGCGAGCTGGTGCGCACCGCGGTGCACCGCGGCGTTGCGCTCCTCGTAGAAGTCGACCTCGGTGTCGAGGACGACCTGCGGCTTCTGCGAGGTCGCGCCCGAGTCGAGGTAGACGAGCGGACGGCCACCCCGCACCGTGCGGGCGAGCAGCGGGAAGTCGGCTCGCACGGCGGCGAGCTCGGTGGCGCTCAGCCCTGCCCGCACGGTGTCGGTGGTGGTCATCGCAAGTCTCCTCGGGTTGTCAGGTGCCCGCCGGCGGACCGGCGGACGGCTGGACGGGTCAGGCCGTGGCCGCACCCGTCAGGAAGCGGTCGTAGCCCTCGTTCTCGAGGCGCTCGGCGAGCTCGGGGCCGCCCTCCTCGGCGATGCGGCCGTCGACGAACACGTGCACGAAGTCCGGCTTGATGTAGCGCAGGATGCGCGTGTAGTGCGTGATGAGCAGCACGCCGACGTCCGTGGACTCCTTGGCGCGGTTGACGCCCTCGGAGACGATGCGCAGCGCGTCGACGTCGAGGCCCGAGTCGGTCTCGTCGAGGATCGCGATGCGCGGCTTGAGCAGCTCCATCTGCAGGATCTCGTGGCGCTTCTTCTCACCGCCGGAGAAGCCCTCGTTGACCGAGCGCTCGGCGAAGGACGAGTCCATGCGCAGGTTCTCCATGGCGCCCTTGACGTCCTTGACCCACGTGCGCAGCGCGGGGGCCTCGCCGTCGATCGCGGTCTTCGCGGTGCGCAGGAAGTTCGAGACGGACACGCCGGGGACCTCGACCGGGTACTGCATGGCGAGGAACATGCCGGCGCGGGCGCGCTCGTCGACCGTCATCGCGAGGACGTCCTCGCCGTCGAGCGTCACGGTGCCGCCCGTGATCGTGTACTTGGGGTGCCCGGCGATCGAGTACGCGAGGGTCGACTTGCCCGAGCCGTTGGGGCCCATGATCGCGTGCGTCTCGCCGCTGTTGATGGTCAGGTCGACGCCGCGCAGGATCGGCTTCGGCCCTTCCTTGGTCTCGACGCTGACGTGCAGGTCGCGGATCTCCAGAGTGGACATGTGGTGTTCTCCAGTATTCGAGAAAAGTTCAGGGGTCAGGACGGGGAGACGGTCTGGTCGATGTCGACGAGCACGCGCTCGCCGTCGATCGTGACCGGGTAGACGGGCACGGGGCGCATCGCGGGCAGCGCGGTGGGCATGCCGGTCCGCAGGTCGAACTGCGAGCCGTGCAGCCAGCACTCGATGAAGCAGCCCTCGACCTCGCCGTCGGACAGCGAGACCGCACCGTGGGAGCAGATGTCCGAGATGGCGTGCCAGTTCCCGTCGCCGTCGCGGACGACCGCGACCTCGACGGGGCCGCTCTCGCCCTCGAGCTCCACGCGCAGCGCCTCCTCGGGCGCCACGTCGTCGGTCATGCAAGCAAGCTGTGCAGTCATGCGGGTCCGGTCACCGGCCTTCGATGACGCTCATCGACTTGGCGAGCTCGGCCTCGATCGACTCGAGCAGGCGCTCCTCGACCGAGGGGACGCCGATCTCCTGGATGAGCTCTGCGAAGAAGCCACGGACCACGAGACGACGGGCGTCGGTCTCGGGGATGCCGCGGGCCTGCAGGTAGAAGAGCTGCTCGTCGTCGAAGCGACCGGTGGCCGAGGCGTGCCCGGCCCCCTCGATGAGGCCCGTCTCGATCTCGAGGTTCGGGACCGAGTCCGCGCGCGCGCCGTCCGACAGGACGAGGTTGCGGTTGAGCTCGTAGGTGTCCGTGCCCTCTGCCTCGGTGCGGATCAGCACGTCGCCGACCCAGACCGTGTGCGCGCCCTCGCCCTGCAGCGCGCCCTTGTACGTGACGCGGGACTTGCAGCTGGGGACGGCGTGGTCGACGAAGAGGCGGTGCTCCTGGTGCTGGTCGGCGTCCGCGAAGTACAGGCCGACCATCTCGACCTCGCCACCGGTGCCGGTGAACTCGGCGTCGGGGGTCACGCGGACGACGTCGCCGCCGAACGTCACGACGACGTGCTTGAGCTTGGCGTCGCGGCCGATGCGGGCGCGGTGCGAGCTCGCGTGGACCGCGCCCTCGCTCCAGTCCTGCACCGAGACGACCGTGAGGTGGGCGCCGTCCTCGACGACGATCTCGACGGTCTCGGTGAGCGTCGCGGAGCCGACGTGGTCGATGACGACGACGGACTCGCTGTGCCGCTGCGCGTGGACCAGCAGGTGCGTCGCGGTGGGCTCGTCGGACAGGCCCTCGATGCGCACCGAGGTGACCTCGCTGGCCACGGCCTCGGCCGGGATCGTGACGACGGTCGCCTCGGAGAACGCGTTCCACGCGGTCACGGCGGTGCGGTCGCCCGGGACGCCCGCGCGGCCGAGCCGCTCGTCGTCACGGCCGACGATCTCGACCGTGACCTCGGGCGCGTCGACCACGGTCGTGCGCACGCCGGCGCTGCCGAGCGTCGTCGAGAACAGCGGGGCGAGGCGCTTGACCGGGGAGAAGCGCCACTCCTCCTCGCGGCCGGTGGGCTCGGTGATCACGGCCGGGTCGAACGACGTGATGCGCTCGGCGCGGGAGCCCTGCGGCGTGCCGCCGACCCCGTGCGAGTGAGCGCCGTCCTGGGTCGCCTGGGAGTGGTCCGTGCTCAGGCCGACGGGGTCGGTCTGGGGGGTGCTCGCAGTAGTAGTCATTTAGCCGACGGACCCTTCCATCTGCAGTTCGATGAGGCGGTTGAGCTCGAGCGCGTACTCCATGGGCAGCTCACGGGCGATGGGCTCGACGAACCCGCGCACGATCATGGCCATGGCCTCGGTCTCCGCCATGCCTCGGGACATGAGGTAGAACAGCTGGTCCTCGCTCACGCGCGACACGGTCGCCTCGTGACCCATCGAGACGTCGTCCTCGCGGACGTCGACGTACGGGTAGGTGTCGGACCGGGAGATCTGGTCGACGAGCAGCGCGTCGCACAGAACGGTGGAGGCGGAGTGCTCCGCTCCCTCGAGGACCTGGACGAGGCCGCGGTAGGACGTGCGTCCACCGCCGCGCGCCACGGACTTCGAGACGATCGAGGAGGACGTGTGCGGGGCCGCGTGCACCATCTTGGCGCCTGCGTCCTGGTGCTGGCCCTCGCCCGCGAACGCGATCGACAGCGTCTCGCCCTTGGCGTGCTCGCCGAGCAGGTAGATCGCGGGGTACTTCATGGTGACCTTGGAGCCGATGTTGCCGTCGACCCACTCCATGGTCGCGCCCTCGGCCGCCGTCGCGCGCTTGGTGACGAGGTTGTACACGTTGTTCGACCAGTTCTGGATGGTCGTGTAGCGCACGCGGGCGTTCTTCTTGACGATGATCTCGACGACCGCGGAGTGCAGCGAGTCGCTCGAGTAGATCGGGGCGGTGCAGCCCTCGACGTAGTGCACGTACGAGCCCTCGTCCGCGATGATCAGCGTGCGCTCGAACTGGCCCATGTTCTCCGTGTTGATGCGGAAGTAGGCCTGCAGCGGGATCTCGACGTGGACGCCCGGGGGGACGTAGACGAACGAACCGCCGGACCACACGGCCGAGTTGAGCGCGGCGAACTTGTTGTCACCCGAGGGGATGACGGTGCCGAAGTACTCCTGGAAGAGCTCGGGGTGCTCGCGCAGCGCGGTGTCGGTGTCGAGGAAGATGACGCCCTGCTTCTCGAGCTCCTCGTTGATCTGGTGGTAGACCACCTCGGACTCGTACTGGGCCGCGACGCCGGCGACGAGGCGCTGCTTCTCCGCCTCGGGGATGCCGAGCTTGTCGTAGGTCTCCTTGATGTCCTCGGGCAGGTCGTCCCAGGAGGTGGCCTGCTTCTCGGTGGACCGCACGAAGTACTTGATGTTGTCGAAGTCGATGCCCGACAGGTCGCTGCCCCAGTTGGGCATGGGCTTCTTGTCGAACAGGCGCAGGGCCTTGAGGCGGTAGTTCAGCATCCACTCGGGCTCGCTCTTGAGCGCGGAGATGTTGCGCACGACCGCCTCGGAGAGGCCGCGCTGCGCGGTCGCGCCGGCATCGTCCTTGTCGTGCCAGCCGTAGCCGTAGGAGCCGATCGAGGCGATGATCTCCTCGTCGGACTGGCCGGTGCTCTGGGACACGCCAGCGGTGTCCTGGGTGGGAGCGCTCATGTCATTCCTTCCACGTTCCGTCGGACGACGGAGGGGGGCGGTGGGCGGTGGTCGGTGAACCTGTCGGTTCGGGGTGTCGTGCTGGGGGGTGCGCCGGGGCGCGCGGTCCGCGCGCGGTGGCACGGCGTTCGGTGGTCTCGTGCCCGACGGAGTCGCGCGCCTCGGGTGCTCGGACGGTCCCCGGCAGGACGGGGACGTTGGTGGTGCACGCGTGCCCGCCGCCCGCGAGGGTCGCGAGCCGCTGGACGTGCGAGCCGAGGAGCCGGGAGAAGACCTGGGCCTCGGCGTCGCAGAGCTGGGGGAACTCCTCCGCGACGTGCTGGACGGGGCAGTGGCCCTGGCACAGCTGGACGGTCGCGGTGCCCGCGACGGGGCGCACGCTCGCCGCGAAGCCGTCCTCCGCGAGGACCGTGGCGAGCTGCTCGGCCCGGCCCGCGACGTCGTCGGCCGTGATGCGGCTCGCGTAGCGGTCCGTGAGCGCCTCGAGCCGGCGGTGCGCGAACTCCTCGACCGCGTCCTCCCCCGCGACGTCGCGCAGGTAGCGCAGCGCCTGGGTCGCGAGGTCGGGGTAGGCGCCCGAGAGCTCTGACTGCCCGCGGTTCGTGGCGACGTAGTGCCGGGCGGGGCGCCCGCGCATCCCGGTCGCCGTCCCCGACTCGTGGACGGCGATGAGGCCGTCGGTCTCGAGCTGGGCGAGGTGTCGGCGGACGCCTGCGGGCGTGAGGCCGAGGTCGGTCGCGAGCGAGGCGGCGCTCACGGGGCCGTCGGAGACGATGAGCGCGAGGACGCGCTCACGGGTCGTGCCGTCGCCGTCGACGGGGGCGGGTCCGGGGACGGTCGCGGCGCTCGGCGCGCGGGAGGTGCGTGCGTCCTCGCTCATGCCTCACCTCCACGTCGTGTCCGGCCTGCTGGTTCCTTCCGCCTGGCCCGCGGGCGCGCGAGATCCCGGGAGGCGTCGTCGATATAGGTAACAGTCTCATGCGCTAATTGTTCCGGCGCAAGCAAGGCGTACCTCACACCGGGCCCCAGGCGGCTCCCCTACAATCGCCACCGTGCCCGACTCCCCTGCCGTCGTCCTCCAGGACGTGGTCAAGCGTTATGACGGCCGGGCGGTCGTCGACCACCTGAGCCTGACCGCCTCGCGCGGCGCCGTGACCGCGGTCCTCGGCCCCAACGGGGCCGGCAAGACCACCACGATCGAGTGCTGCGAGGGCCTGCGTGCCCCCGACGAGGGCAGGGTCGAGGTCCTCGGCCTCGACCCGCTGCTGAACGCGCGTGACCTGCGCCCGCGGGTCGGCGTCATGCTCCAGGACGGCGGGCTGCCCACGGGCGTGCGTGCGCTCGAGATGCTGCACCACGTCGCGTCGATGTACGCCAACCCTCGCGACGTGGCGGAGATCACGGAGCGCCTGGGGCTCGCGAGCTTCGCCCGGACCACGGTCCGGCGGCTGTCGGGCGGCCAGCGCCAGCGTCTCGCGCTCGCCGCGGCGATCGTGGGCCGCCCCGAGGTCGTGTTCCTCGACGAGCCGAGCGCGGGCATGGACCCGCAGAGCCGGCACGCGGTGTGGGAGCTCGTGCGCGAGCTGCGCGCGGACGGCGTCGGGATCGTCCTGACGACCCACCTCATGGACGAGGCCGAGGACCTCGCGGACCACGTGTACATCGTGGACCACGGGCAGGTCATCGCGTCGGGGGCGACGGCCGACCTGCTGCACGCGGGGCCGTCCGCGGACGGGGACCGCACGCTGCGCCTCGAGGCCCGCGAGGGCCTGGACGTGGATGCGCTGCGCGGACGCGTCGAGTCCGGCCTGACGGCGTCACCTGCCTCCGCGTGGACCGTCACCGAGACCCAGCCCGGCTCGTACAGCGTGACGGGGCCGGTCGACCCGTCGACCGTCGCCGTCGTGACCGCGTGGCTCGCGGAGCAGAGCGCGCTCGCCTCGCGTCTCACGATCGGTCGCCGCACCCTCGAGGACGTGTTCCTCGACCTGACAGGACGAGAGCTCCGATGACCGACCAGACGACGGCCGGCCCGGCCGGCCCGGGACCCTCCGTGCCGACCACGACCGACGGCGCGGCCCCGGCGTGGCGCCGGGTCGCGTCCCAGACGGCGTTCGAGACGCGCATGATCCTGCGCAACGGCGAGCAGCTGCTCGTGACGATCGTCCTGCCCGTGATGCTGCTCGTCGGGCTCGCACGCACGAGCCTCGTGGACCTCGACACCCAGGGCTACTCGCGCATCGACTTCGTGACGCCAGGCGTCCTGGCCCTCGCGGTCATGTCGACGGCCTTCACGTCGCAGGCCATCGCGACGGCCTTCGACCGCCGCAACGGCGTGCTGCGGCTGCTGTCCACGACGCCGCTGGGCCGGGGCGGGCTGCTCGCGGGCAAGATCCTCGGGGTCCTCGCGGTCGAGGTCGTCCAGGTGGTCGTGCTCAGCGGGGTCGCGCTCGCGCTCGGCTGGTCCCCGGACCCGGCCGGCGTCCTGCCGGCGCTGCTCGCGGTGCTGCTCGGTACCGCGGCGTTCACGAGCCTCGCGCTCCTGCTCGCGGGGACCCTGCGCGCCGAGGGTGTGCTCGCGGTCGCGAACCTGCTGCTCGTGCTGCTGACCGTCGCGGGGGGCGTGCTCGTCCCGGCCGCCCAGCTCCCGGGCGCGCTCGAGCAGGTCGCGCTCCTGCTCCCGTCGGGCGCGCTCGGCGAGGCCATGCGTGGCGCGCTCCTCCTGGGCGAGGTCCCCGCGTTCTCGGTGGTCGTGCTCCTCGGCTGGACCGCGGCGCTCGGGTGGGGAGCGGGCAAGCTGTTCCGCTGGCACTGACGTCCGCGCACGGACGGGCGCGCGCAGGGGCGCCACGGGGCCAATCTCACACCGCGCGAGGCCCTCGCGATGGGAGCACCCGGGCCCGGCGCGACTACCTTGGGACCGTGAGCAGCGCAGAACTCGCCCCGGCACCCTCGACCCCCGCCTGGTACGCGAAGGTCGACCGCTTCCGTCGCTGGACCCGACCGGTCCTCGTCGCGAACCTGGTCGGCCAGATCGGCATCATCGTCACGGGCGGCGCGGTGCGCCTCACGGGCTCGGGGCTCGGTTGCTCCACGTGGCCCCTGTGCGAGCCCGGGAGCTTCACGCCCGAGTTCCACTCCGCGATGTCGATCCACCCGATCATCGAGTTCGGCAACCGGACCCTGACGGGCGTGCTCGGCGTCATCGCGGTCGCCGTGCTGCTGCTCGTGTGGACCGACGCCTCGCGCTCGTCCTCGTACCGGCGCCTCGGCTGGGCCCCGCTCGGCGGCGTCGCGGCGCAGGCCGTGATCGGCGGCATCACGGTGCTCCTGCACCTGCACCCCGCGGTCGTGGGCTTCCACTTCCTGGTGTCGGCCGCGCTCGTGTGGGTCTCGGCGTACCTGCTGTACCGCCACGGCGAGGGGGACGCCCGGCCCGTCGCGGTCGTCGACGCGGGGACGCGTGCGGTGGGCAGGGCGCTCGCCGTCCTCTCCGTCCCGCTGCTCGTCCTGGGCGTCCTGGCGACGGGGTCGGGCCCGCACGGCGGCGACGACGAGGTCGCGTACCGCTTCGCCCTCGACCCGGCGCTCATCAGCAAGGTGCACGCGGCCTCGGTGTGGCTGTTCCTCGTCGTGCTCGCAGTGCTCGCGGTGCGGGTCCTGCGCCGGAAGGACTCCCCCGCGCGCTCGCGCAAGGCCGTCGTCGTGCTGGTCGCCGTGACGCTCCTCCAGGGCCTGATCGGCTACGTCCAGTACTTCACGGGCCTGCCGGAGATCCTCGTCGCGGCGCACATGCTGGGTGCGGGGCTGCTCATCACGTCGCTCACCTGGACCCTGCTCACGTTCCGCGTGCGCGACTGACCTCTCCGACCGTCGCCCGCGGCGGTCGAGAAGGGCCGCGGTCCCCGTCGGGGGCCGCGGCCCTTCTGCGTCACGGGGACGCGGCCGCGCCGTGACAGCGCCCTGACACCCGCGTGACAGGCACCTCCCGGAGGCTGGGTCCATCAGCCACCAGGAGGAATCCATGACCCACGAATGGGCGGTCGAGGCGCACGGCCTCGTCAAGACGTTCGGCGACAACCGGGCGGTCGACGGAGTCGACCTGAGCATCCGCACCGGCTCGGTGTACGGCGTGCTCGGCCCGAACGGCGCCGGCAAGACCACCACCATCAGCATGCTCGCGACGCTCCTGCGCCCCGACGCGGGCGAGGCCCGGGTCTTCGGGCACGACGTCGTCCGCGAGGCCCAGGTCGTGCGCCAGCTCATCGGCGTCACGGGCCAGTACGCCTCGGTCGACGAGACGCTGAGCGCGACCGAGAACCTCGTGATCTTCTCGCGCCTGCTCGGCCTGGGCCGGGCCGAGGCTCGACGCAAGGCAGCCGGGCTGCTCGAGACGTTCGGCCTGACCGAGGCGGCCACCCGGCCCCTGAAGAACTTCTCAGGGGGAATGCGCCGTCGTCTGGACCTCGCGGCGAGCCTCATCGCCCAGCCACCCCTGATCTTCCTCGACGAGCCCACGACGGGGCTCGACCCGCGCACCCGCGCGCAGATGTGGGACACGATCCGCGAGCTCGTCGCGACGGGGTCGACGGTCGTGCTCACGACGCAGTACCTGGACGAGGCCGACCAGCTCGCTGACCGGATCGCGGTCATCGACCGCGGTCGCGTGGTCGCGGAGGGCACGGCCGACGAGCTCAAGGACGCGGTGGGCAACCAGTCGCTCCAGCTCGGCCTGGTCGCGGCCGCGGACCTGGGGTCGGCGCTCGACATCGTGGAGACGACGTTCGGCGTGCCCGCGACCACGTCCCCCGAGGCGCGCCGCATCACGGTCCCGGTGACGGGGCCCGACGAGGTGACGGACCTCCTGGTCCGGCTGCGCGAGGCCCGCATCGCGGTCGACTCGATCAGCATGGACAAGCCGAGCCTCGACGAGGTGTTCCTGACCCTCACGGGCCACGGCGTCGCTGCCGGGGGCGAGCAGGGCACAGCGGGCGCGACGCCCACGGACCGCGTCGCCCCGGCAGCCACCAGCACGCGAGAGGAAGCCCTGCGATGACCACGACCCTCACCGCTCCCCGCCGGCAGATCCAGGCCGGCTCCGACCGCAGCCTGTCCAACCGCACGAGCGTCGGCCAGACGGTCCGCAACACGTTCACGATGGCGTACCGCGGGCTCCTGAAGATCCGCCGGACGCCCGAGCAGCTCGTCGACGTGACGCTCCAGCCCATCCTGTTCACGCTCATGTTCACGTACATCTTCGGCGGCGCGATCGCGGGCGACGTCGTGAGCTATCTGCCGACGATCATCCCCGGCATCCTCGTCCAGACCGTCATCACGACGTCGGTCGTGACGGGCGTCCAGCTCCGTGAGGACATGGACAAGGGCGTGTTCGACCGGTTCCGCTCGCTGCCGATCGCGCGCATCGCGCCGTTGTCCGGGGCGCTGCTCGCGGACACCGTCCGGTACGGCATCGCGACGACCCTGACGTTCGCGATGGGCTACGTCATGGGCTACCGCCCCGCGGGCGGTCTGGGATCGGTCGTCCTGGCGGCCCTGCTCGTGATCGTGTGCTCGTGGGCCGTGAGCTGGATCTTCGCGTTCTTCGGTGTGATCGCCCGGACCGCGGCGAGCGTCCAGGGGATCTCGATGATCGTCCTGTTCCCGCTCACGTTCCTGTCGAACGCGTTCGTGCAGCCCGACACCATGCCGGGCTGGCTCCAGGGCTTCGTCAACGTCAACCCGGTCTCGCACCTGGTCACGGCGGTGCGCGAGCTGACGAACGACGGGGTGATCGGTGCGGACGCCGTGATCTCGCTCGTCGGCGCGGCCGTCATCGTCGCGGTCTTCGCACCGCTCACGGTGCGGGCGTACATGCGCAAGGCCTGAGCGTCGCGCTCGGACGGGCGGTGCCCCGGCCGCCCGACGGCGTCGCGCACCTCGTCCACGTGCGCGTCGCCGTGCAGGGCGCGCGCCCAGGCGACGTGCTCGGGCAGGCGGAGCGAGGGCGCGTCCTGGCGGGCCCCCATGCGGCGTCCGAGCTCGAGGAGGGCGAGCCCGTCGTCGAACCGGTCGAGGCCCGGCGACGACCACAGGTAGGCCCCGAGGGCGAGCGCGGCCGTCCCGAGGACGGGGTAGTCGACCATGGCGGGCGAGGCGCGGTGACCGGCGACCATCCGCACCCGCAGCTCACGGGCGAGGCGCTCCGCCCGGGGCGACGGCAAGGGGTCCGGCACCCACGGGCCGGTCGTGCCGGGGGCGGGCAGCAGCATCGTCGACAGCCACCCGGCGGCGAACATCGTGTACCAGGGCGAGCGCCGCGCGGACCCGCTGCCGACGGCCGCGTTGGCCGCCTCGAGCTCGGACAGGGCGCGCGCGTGGTCACCGCGGGCGACGGCGATCTCGGCCAGCCCGGCGTGCCCGATCGAGCGCACCTCGTGCGCGGACCCGCCGATCCCGGGGGGTACGGGGTCGTCGTCGGTCTCGACGAGCGACGTGAACAACGGCTCGGCCTCCGCGACGCGCCCGACGAGCACGAGGTTGGTCGCCTCGAGCCAGTCGAGCTGGCGCAGGTCCTCGTCGGCGTGGAGCCGGCCGAGCCCCTCGCGGGCCGTGGCCACCCACTCGAGCGCCCGCGCAGCGTCGCCCTGCTCGCTCGCGAGCTGGGCGAGGAAGAGGGCCGAGGTCGCGGCTCCCCAGGTGTCCTGGGCACGCGTCGCGAACCCGTGGGCGACCGTGACCTGGGCGACCGCCTCGTCGAGGCGTCCGGCGTTCTCCAGGAGCTGGGCGCTGAGCAGGTGGGCCACGAGCGCGACGAACGGGTCGTCGGACGTGTGCAGCTCGGCCAGCCGCGGTCCCATGCCGAGCGGGTCGCCTGCGTCGGCCAGGAGGTCGGTGAACGCCGGGGCGCGCGAGCCGATGTCGGCGTCGCGGTGCAGGCGCCGCAGACGGGCAGCGGCCCGGACGCCGGTCGCCGGGTCCCCGGTGGGCGTCGCGGCCGTGAGCAGGAACAGCACGATGCCCGCCTCGCGCGTGAGCTCCTCGACCGGGGCGTCGGGTGCACCCCGCACGAGCCGGCCCTGCCAGCCCGCGACGACGCGCAGCACGTCACGGCCGAGCCCGACGACCTCGGTGTGCGCCCCGCGCAGGGACCAGTGCAGGCCGAGCGCGTGGAAGACGGGCAGGACCACGTCGGCCCGGTCGGCCGCGAGCGCCGTGCGCAGCACGTGCACGAGGTTCTCCTGCTCGACGCGCAGCGCGAGCATCGCGGGGACCTGCGTGGGCCCTTCGAGGCGTGCGACCTCGCGTCGTGCGAGGTCGACGGCCCACCGGTACGTCGCCTCCTGGGCGGTCTCGCGCTCGCCGGCCTCGGCGAGCGCGAGCGCACCGAACTCGCGCACGGTCTCGAGCATGCGGTAGCGCGCGGTGCGGCACAGGGGTTCGTCGGTCACGGTCAGGAGGGACTGGTTGACGAGCGCCTCGACGTCGTCGAGCCCGACGGCGGAGGCCGCCTGGGCGGTCTGCACGCCGAACCCGTCGGGCAGCAGGGACAGCCGGCGCAGCAGCTCCTGCTGGGGTGCGGTGAGGAGGTTCCAGCTCCAGTCGATGACGGCGTGCAGCGTCCGGTGCCGGGCGGGGGCGCTGCGGTCGCCCGTGGTGAGCAGCGCGAAGCGGGCGTCGAGCCGGCGCTCGATCTCCTGGACGGACAGTGTGCGGACGCGCGCCGCGGCGAGCTCGATCGCGAGGGGCAGGCCGTCGAGGTGGGTGCACAGCCGGTCCAGGACGTCGTCGGGCAGGTCGGCGCCGGGGCGGGCCGCGAGCGCCCGGGCGCGGAAGAGCTCGACGGCAGGCCCGGGGCCCTCGGTCCCCGTACCGGTCGTCGCGAGCGGTTCGAGCGGGTGCACCTGCTCTCCTGCGACCAGGAGGGGCGAGCGGCTGGTGGTGAGGATCGTGAGCCCGGGGACGGCGGCGAGCAGGTCGGCGGCCCAGCGCGCGGCCTCGTCCACGACGTGCTCGCAGTTGTCGAGCACGAGCAGGGTCTCGGTCTCCCCGAGGCGTTCGGCCACGAGCTCGTGGACCTCGGCGCGCGCGACCTGGTCGCCGAGCCGCAGGCCGCGCGTGTCGCGGATCTCGAGCGCGGACGTGAGGGCCAGGCCGATGTCCTCTCCCGTGCGCACGCTCGCGAGCTCGACGACGGCGACGAGCGGGGTCGTGGCGCTCGCTCGGCGGGCGACCTCCTGCACCACGCGCGTCTTGCCCATCCCGCCGGGGCCGAGGACGGTGACGAGCCGGGAGCGCGCGAGGAGACCGAGGATCGCGACGACGTCGGTCTCGCGGCCCACGAGGGCGTTCGGGGCGGCACGCAGGCCGAGCGCCGTCCCCCGGCGGGGCGCGCGGGCAGACGGGGTGTCGGCGCCCTGCAGGATGCGTGCGTTGAGCGCGACCAGGTCTGCGCGCGGGTCGGCGCCCAGCTCGTCCGCGAGCCGGGTGCGCAGAGCCCCGAACGTGCGCAGCGCGTCGGAGGGTCGACCGCTGCCCGCGTAGGCGCGCAGGAGGGCGAGGTGCGCGTCCTCGTCGAGCGGCGCGCGCTCGACGAGGCGTTCGGCCCACTCGACGGCGGCCTGGTGGTCGCCGGCCGCGAGCGCGCCGGCCGCCGCCCGTTCGAGCTCGTGCACCTCGTCGAGGTCGCTGCGGGCGCCGAACGAGTAGCCGCCCGGGCCCGAGACGAGGATCCCCTCGGCGAGCACGGCGCGGGTCCGCGAGACGAGGCTCTGGAGGGCGGCGCGCGGGTCGGCCGGCCGGTCGTCCGGCCACAGGTCGTCCACCAGGGAGGCGGTGCTCACGGCGCGGCCGTGGGCGAGCACCAGGGCCGCCACGAGGGTGCGGGCGCGGGCGCTGGGCGGGGTGACCGGTGAGCCGTCCCGACCGTCGACGGTCACCGGGCCGAGGACGAGGGCACGGTGGGGTGGGACCGACGAGGACACCCGCCACACTCTAGTGCGCGGGCCGCGCGGGCCGGAGGGGACGCGGGGGCCCGACGGCGGGTGACGCCGTCGGGCCCGGGTGCGTGCGCGTCAGACGACGGGCCTGCCGGCCGCGAGCGCCTCACGGTCCTGCGCGTCGACCGGGCGCAGCACGCGGCACGGCGTGCCGAGCGCCACGACGCGGGGCGGGACGTCCTTGGTCACGACGCTGCCCGCGCCGATCACGGAGCCCGCGCCGATCGTCACCCCGGGCAGGACCACGACGTTGGAGCCGATCCACACGTCGTCCTCGATGCGCACGGGCCGCGAGAACTGGGTCCCGCCGCGACGGGCCTCGGGCGAGAGGGGGTGGCCTGCCGTGGTGATCGTGACGTGGGGCGCGAACATGACGCGGTCGCCCACGTGGATGTCGGCGTCGTCGACGAGCACGAGGTCGAAGTTGGCGTAGACGTCGTCCCCCAGGTGCACGTGCGAGCCGTAGGACACGCTCAGCGGCGGCTCGATCCAGACCCGCTCGCCGATCGTGCCGAAGAGCTCGTGCAGGATCCGCTCGCGCTCGGCGACCTGGCCCGGGCGGGAGTGGTTGAAGTCGTACGCGAGCTCCTTGCCCGCGACCCGCTCGGCCTCGAGCTGTTCGAGACCCTCGCCGTAGTCCACGTAGTGCTCGCCCGTGTTCATGCGCGCCCGGACGGTGCGGTACTGCTCGGTCGTCATCTGTGCTCCTGGTCGTTCGGTGGTCGTCCGACGCTACCGGGTGGCGGCGAAGGGTCTGCACGCCTGTGCCCGGTCCCGCATAGGATCGTCGCGTGGCGAGGGACGGCGTGTACGCGAAGGGGCGGCTCAAGCGCGAGGAGATCCTCGACGTCGCGCTCGAGGTCTTCTCCGACGAGGGGTACCGCGGGACGAGCCTGCGGACGATCGCGGCGCGCTGCGGGCTCACCGTGGCCGGGGTCATGCACTACTTCGACTCGCGCGAGGACCTGCTGACCCAGGTGATCGTCCGCCGCGACCAGACGGGCCGCCCGCTCGAGCGCGACGTGCCGCGCACGCTCGCGGAGAACGTCCGGGGCAACGCGGGCAGGCCGGGGCTGGTCGAGCTGTTCGTGTCCCTGACGGCCGCGGCCCGCGACCGCGAGCACCCTGCCCACGAGGTCCTGGCCCAGCGCTACGCGGGCCTGTGCGCGATGCTGCGGGAGGACCTGCTCGCGCGGCAGGAGGCGGGCGAGATCCCGGCGCACCTGGACCCGGACGCGCTCGCGCGCCTGATCATCGCGACGGCCGACGGCGCGCAGCTGCAGTGGATGGTCGACGACGGGGCGAGCCTCGAGGGGCCGCTCGACACGCTGCTGTACGACGTGCTGGGGCTTCCGCGCCCCTGACCGCGCGCGCGGCTCCCCGCGTCCTCGTCCCACCCTCGCTCGCCTCCCGGTCACCACCATCACGATTACCTATCAGTGTATGGTTTTCTTCCACGGTCCAGGGACGCCGCCCCGGGCCGCCCGTACCGACCCGCGCCACCGTCGTCGTCTCGAAGGGACTCCCATGTCCGACCGCCTGCCCTACCAGGACCCGTCCCTCCCCGTCCCGGAACGCGTCGCCGACCTCGTCGGGCGCATGACGCTCGCGGAGAAGGTCGGGCAGATGATGCAGCTCAACGCTGCCGATGGCGTCGAGCGCCTCGTGAACGAGGTCCACGTCGGTTCGATCCTGCACACGTCACCCGAGAACGCGCTCCTCGCTCACGAGCTCACGGCGCGCAGCCGCCTGCAGATCCCGCTGCTCGTCGCCGAGGACTGCATCCACGGGCACTCGTTCTGGCACGGCGCGACGATCTACCCGACACAGCTCGGCATGGCCGCGACCTGGGACCCCGACCTGGTCGAGCAGGCCGCGCGGGCCACCGCGGTCGAGGTCGCGGCCACCGGCATCCACTGGACCTTCTCCCCCGTGCTGTGCATCACGCGCGACCTGCGCTGGGGGCGCGTGAGCGAGACCTTCGGCGAGGACCCGTTCCTCATCGGCGAGCTCGCGTCCGCGATGGTGCGCGGCTACCAGGGCGACGGGCTCGCCGACCCGACCGCGATCCTCGCGACCGCCAAGCACTTCGCCGGCTACTCCGAGACCCAGGGAGGACGGGACGCGAGCGAGGCCGACATCTCCCGCCGCAAGCTCCGGTCCTGGTTCCTCCCGCCCTTCGAGCGCGTCGCCCGCGAGGGCTGCCGCACGTTCATGCTGGGCTACCAGTCCATGGACGGCGTGCCGATCACGGTCAACGAGTGGCTCCTGAGCGAGGTCCTGCGCGGCGAGTGGGGCTACACGGGCACCCTGGTCACGGACTGGGACAACGTGGGCCGCATGGTCTGGGAGCAGCACATCCAGCCCGACCACACCCACGCGGCCGCGGCCGCTGTGCGGGCCGGGAACGACATGGTCATGACCACGCCCCAGTTCTTCGAGGGCGCCCAGGAAGCCGTCCGCCAGGGCCTGCTCGACGAGGACCGGCTCGACGCCGCGGTCGCCCGCATCCTCACGCTCAAGCTCGAGCTCGGCCTGTTCGAGAACCCCCGGCGCCCCGACCCGGAACGCCAGGCCCTGGTCGTCGGGTCCCCCGAGCACGCCGAGCTCAACCTCGAGGTCGCGCGCCGCTCGCTCGTGCTGCTCACGAACGACGGGACGCTCCCCCTCGACGGCGGTCTCGCTGCAGGCCCGGACGGTCGAGCGGTCGCCTCGGGCGCCGGGGCGCCGACCCGCCGGATCGCGGTCGTCGGACCCAACGCGGACGACCCGCACACCCAGCAGGGCGACTGGGCCGGGGCGTCGGGCCAGGTCGACTGGCTGCCCGACGGCCACCCGCGCGAGATGACCCAGACCGTCCTCGACGGCTTCCGGGACCACGTCCCCGCGGGCTGGGAGGTCACGCACGCACGCGGCGCCGACATCCTCACCCTTGTCCCCGACCCCGACGGCGAGACCTTCCCCGACGGGCAGCCGCGCCCCCAGGTCGTCCGGCCCGCCGAGCCCGACGCGGCGATGATCTCGGAGGCCGTCGCGGCCGCACGCGACGCGGACTACGTCGTCGCGGTCGTCGGTGACCGGATCGAGCTGGTCGGCGAGGGCCGCTCGACCGCGACGCTCGACCTCGTCGGCGCCCAGGTCGCCCTGCTCGACGCTCTCGCCGAGACGGGCACGCCCCTCGTCGTCGTGGTCGTGGCGTCCAAGCCGCTCGTCCTGCCGCCCTCGGCACGGGACGCCGCGGCGATCGTGTGGGCCGCCAACCCCGGCATGCGCGGGGGCCGCGCGGTCGCCGAGCTCGTCCTGGGCCTGATCGAGCCGTCGGGCCGCCTGCCGATCTCGTTCGCCGAGCACGTCGGACAGCTGCCGGTCTTCTACAACCAGCTCCCGGGTCAGCACGGCACGCGCTACGCCGACCTCACGCAGCGCCCGCCCTTCGCGTTCGGCGAGGGCCTGAGCTACACCACGGTCGAGTACGCGGACCTCACGGTCCTCGACGCCGCGGTCGGCCTCGACGGCACCGTCCGGGCCCGGGTCACGGTCGGCAACACCGGGTCGCGACCCGTCCGCGAGACCGTCCAGGTCTACGTGCGCGACACCGTGACGTCCGTGACCTGGGCCGAGAAGGAGCTCAAGGCCTACCGCCAGGTCGACCTGTCCCCCGGGGAGTCGCAGGTCGTCGACCTCGAGGTCCCCGTCGCCGACTGCACGCTCGTCGACGCCCAGGGGCGGCGCGTCGTCGAGCCCGGGGCGTTCGAGCTCCTCGTCGGGCCCTCGTCGCGCGACGAGGCACTGCTCAGGGCCGGCTTCACGGTCACCGGCTGACCCGTACGCCCTGCCCGGGCACGAGCCCGGGCACGACGAGGGCCCGACGGCGTGACGCCGTCGGGCCCTCGTGAGCTGTCCTGCAGGACGCGCCTCAGGCGCGCGGGTCTCCCCCACGCCGCTCGGGCCACGGCGTGTCCGCCGGACGCAGCGACGACCACCCGGTCGCGCGCGCCGCAGCGGCCGCCAGGATCCCGACGACGGCCGACGGGTTGTGCAGGTCCCCGGCGAGGACCGCGGACACCGCCTCGTCGAGCGGGACCCAGCGCAGCTCCATGCCCAGCTCCTCGGCCTCGCGCACGTGGCGCTCACCCTCCGGGACAGGTGACAGGTCGCGTGCGAGGAACACCCGCAACGCCTCGTTGCTGCCGCCCGGGGTCGTGTAGTAGTCCGCGAGGACGTCCCAGCGCGCGGCGCGCAGGTCCGCCTCCTCGCGCAGCTCGCGCGCGGCCGCGGCCTGCGCGTCCTCGCCGTCCACGTCCAGGAGACCGGCCGGCGGCTCCCACAGCTCGCGACGCACCGGGTGACGGTACTGGTGCAGCAGCAGGACCCGCTCGTCCTCGTCGAGGACGATGATCGCGACCGCCCCCGGGTGGTCGACGAACTCGCGCGTCACCACGCCGCCCTCGCCCAGGTCCACCTGCTCCGAGCGCAGGTCGAAGATGCGCCCCGCGTGCAGGACGCGCGCCTCGCCGACGTCCCGGACGACCGGGACGTCGGCGAGCGGGCGGGCCGTCACGTCAGGCCGTCCGAGCCTCGAGCGCCGCCGCGACCAGGCCCGCGAACAGCGGGTGGGCGCGCGTCGGGCGGCTCTTGAACTCGGGGTGTGCCTGCGTGCTCACGTAGTACGGGTGCACGTCGGCCGGGAGCTCGACGAACTCGACGAGCGACGAGTCGGGCGACGTCCCGGAGATGACCAGGCCGGCCTCCTCGAGGCGCGCCCGGTAGGCGTTGTTGACCTCGTAGCGGTGGCGGTGGCGCTCTGTGACGGACTCCGCACCGTAGGTCTTCGCGACCACCGAACCCGGCCGCAGCGCGGCCTCGTACGAGCCCAGACGCATGGTGCCACCCAGGTCGCCCGCGCCGTCGACGATCGCGAGCTGCTCCTCCATCGTGGCGACGACCGGGTTCTTGCTCTCCGGGTCGAACTCGCTCGACGACGCGTCCTCGATGCCGAGGACGTTGCGCGCGTACTCGATGACCATGGACTGCAGGCCCAGGCAGATGCCGAGCGTCGGCACCTTGTTCTCGCGCGCCCAGCGCAGCGCGCCGAGCTTGCCCTCGATGCCGCGCACCCCGAACCCGCCAGGGACCAGGATCGCGTCGGCGCCGCCGAGCGCGTCCTCGGCGCCCTCGGGCGTCTGGCACTCGTCCGAGGGGACCCAGCGGATCGTGACCTTCGCATCGTTGGCGAACCCGCCCGCGCGCAGCGCCTCGGTCACCGACAGGTACGCGTCCGGCAGGTCGATGTACTTGCCGACGAGCGCGACCTCGACCTGGTGCTGCGGCTGGTGCACGCGCTCGAGGAGCTGCGACCACCCGTCCCAGTCCACGTCGCGGAACGCGAGGCCCAGGCGGCGCACGACGTACGCGTCGAGGCCCTCCGAGTGCAGCACGCGGGGGATGTCGTAGATGCTCGGGGCGTCGATCGCGTTGACCACGGCCTCGTTGTCCACGTCGCACATCAGCGCGATCTTGCGCTTGACGGGCTCCGGGACCACACGGTCCGCGCGCAGGACGATCGCGTCCGGCTGGATACCGATCGAGCGCAGCGCCGCGACCGAGTGCTGCGTGGGCTTGGTCTTGAGCTCGCCCGAGGGGCCGATGTACGGCACCAGGGAGACGTGCAGGAAGAAGACGTCGTCACGGCCGAGCTCGTGGCGGACCTGACGGGCCGCCTCGAGGAAGGGCTGGGACTCGATGTCGCCGACCGTGCCGCCGATCTCCGTGATGATCACGTCGACGCCCTCGCCCGCCTGGGCGCGCATGCGCGACTTGATCTCGTCGGTGATGTGCGGGATGACCTGCACCGTGTCACCCAGGTACTCGCCGCGGCGCTCCTTGGCGATGACCTGCGAGTAGACCTGGCCCGTCGTCACGTTGGACGAGGCCGGGAGCTCGACGTCGAGGAAGCGCTCGTAGTGCCCGATGTCGAGGTCGGTCTCGGCGCCGTCCTCGGTCACGAAGACCTCACCGTGCTGGAACGGGTTCATGGTGCCGGGGTCGACGTTGAGGTAGGGGTCGAGCTTCTGCATCGTGACGCGCAGGCCACGGGAGCGGAGCAAGCGACCCAGGCTCGAGGCCGTCAGCCCCTTGCCGAGGGAAGAGGCCACGCCGCCGGTCACGAAGATGTGCCGGGTGCTGTGGTCCGAGCGACCGCCGTTGACGGCGAGGGGTCTGTTCAGGTGATCTGCCACGGAACTCCATGCTAACAGTGACTCGTCGACGTCGCGCGAACCTGACCTCCCGGAGAGGGTGTGATGACTCTCAGTCGGTCGCGGTCGAGCCCTGCGGAGCCCGACGACGCAGCAGCCCGACCACCGACGACCTGTCCGCGACGAGCGCCAGCCCCACGACGAGCACGGCCGCGACCAGCGCGACCCCGACGCCCACGGCGAGCACCACGGCGACGTGCGCGCCGTCGGGCAGGAGGACCGCGCCGAGGCCCCGCCCTGCCGCTCCGCCGAGGGCCACGCCCACGACCAGCACCGCCACGGTACGAGGCACCCCCTGCACCGCTCCCGGGCCGGCGTGCCGGCGCACCGCGAGCAGCAGCAGGACCCCCGCGACGGTCATGCCCACCGCGGTCGCGAGGCCGAGGAGCGCCAGCACCCGCACCTGGTCCCCCTCTCCGAGCGTCGCCGGGCCCACGACGGCCAGCACGGCGACGACGGCCCAGCCGGTCGCCGTCGCGACGACCGCGGCGCGCTGACGGTCCAGGGCGTAGAGCGCGCGCGACAGGTGCAGGATCAGGGCGAAGCCCACGATGCCGGGAGCCATCGCAGCGGTGGCCGCGCCCAGACCCTCGACGGACGAGCCGGAGACGACGGCGAAGAGCGACTCGACCGCGGCGGAGGCAGCGACGAGCGCAGCCACCCCCACCCCCGAGACGAGCAGGATGGTCCGCGTGGTCGACGCGAGCAACCTGTTGAAGAGGTCGTGGCTCCCCTGCGCGACGTGCTCGGCCAGGCGCGGGAACGCGCTCGTGGCGAGCGGGAACGCGAGCACCGCGTACGGCAGCAGGTAGACCTGCTGCGCGAAGAAGTACGTCGGGAACGTCTCCTCCGGACCGAAGTTGTTGGCCGAGTACATCGCCGCGAGCACCGACACCTGCTGCGCGACGAGCGCCCCCACCCCGGCGAACGCCAGGTTGCGGGCTCGGACGCCCTCCCCTCCGGGGAAGCGCAGGGTCGGGCGCAGCCGCGTCCCGGTCCGCGCGACGGGGACGATCAGCGGCAGCGCCAGCGCGGCCACCCCCACGGTCGTGCCCCAGCCCAGCCACGCGATCGCGGTCGTGGACAGCGCCGCGACGTCACCCTGGTTCCCGTCCGCCATCCCCGCGAACACCAGGTACACCGCGATGACCACGAGACTCGACACGAGGGGCGCGAACGCCTGCCAGAAGAAGCGCTTGTGCGCCTGCAGGATCCCCCCGAGGATCACCGCGAAGCCGTACATCGGGATCTGCAGGGCGAACACGCGGACGAACAGCGCCGTGACGTCGATCAGCTCGGGATGCGTGTTCATCAGCACGTACGCGATGGGGTAGGCCAGGGCCGCGAGCAGCGCCCCGAGCGGCACGAGGACCAGGAGGGTCCACCCGAGCAGCGCCGAGGCGATCTTCGAGACGTCGACGCGTGCGCCCCGTGCGATCGGTCCGGCGAGCAGGGGCACCACCGCCCCCGCGAGCGCACCACCCGCCGCGACCTCGAACAGGACGTTGGGCAGGATGTTCGCCGAGGTGTAGGCCGCACCGATGCCCTCGGTCCCGACCGCCGACGCCATGACGAGCGACCGGGCGAAGCCGACGAGACGGCTCGCGATCGTCACGACCGTGATCATGAGGGCAGCACCCGCGAGCGTCTGCGTGCCCGCGCGCAGCCGGGAGCCGCGGGCGGTGCGTGGCGCGGCGGCCGGGCCCGGCGTCACGTCCTCGCTCAAGCCGGTGCGTCCTGACCGGGCGCGGACTTGTCGTCGAGCCCCGCCGGGGCGGGCGCCTGCGCCGAGGCCGCCGGACGGCGACCCCACTGGTCCACGCGGCGCAGCACCGGGCTGCCGTCGATGACCTTCGAGAAGCTGACCTTCTCGCTCGCGACGTTCAGGCCCAGGATGCCCGCGAGGGCGAGCAGGCGCACGGCACGCGGCGCACCGAACGCGATCTGGGTGCCGACGAGCGCACCGAGCGCGTTCGCGCCGCCGTCGCCCAGCATGTCGCGCTCGCCCAGGTCGCCGGGCGCCGCAGCGGCCGCAGCGCCGAGCACCGCCCCCGACGTCGCCCCCACGGACGTCACCGCGAGCGGCACGGCGAGCGCGACCCCGGCCTTGAGCGCACGCCCAGGACGCAGGTCGAGCAGGTTGAAGAGGTTGGCGCCGAGCGCGACGATCGACCCGTTGACCGCGACGTCCGTGAGGTAGCCGAACGTCGAGCCGGTCCGACGCGTGCCGACGAAGGCCGCGGCGAGGGACGTCGTCCCGATCCCGAGGACCTTGAGCCCACCCGTGGTGACCCTGCCCTGGAGCAGGGCACCCACGTGGCCCTTGATCCCCTTGGTCCGGGTCGAGGTGTCCTCGGCGAGGTCGTCGACCAGACCGAACGCCCCGCCGCCCGCGGTCGCCAGCGCGACCGCGGTCCGCGTGCGCGCGTCCGGGCCCGCGACGAGCGCACCCGTCACGAGGCCGGACGCGACCGCGGGACCTTCGAGCAGGCTGATCGGCTCACCGCGATGGTTGGTCCGCGTCCAGCGGTCCGGGCCACCGGGCGGAGCCGTGTCGAGGAGCGCGCGTGCCGTCGCGGTCGCCGCGGCGGACGCGAGCGTCGCGGCGACGGTGCGCAGGAAGGTGCCCATGGACGTCATCCCTCCGTCTGCGGGTCGTTCGCGATCGCGTCGCTCGCCGTGTCCGAGGTGCCCAGGGGCGAACGGTCCACGGGCGGGAGCTGCACGGCCGGCGGGATGACCGCGGTCGCGCCCTCCTCGAAGCCGAACTGGCCCACCTTGTCTCCCAGGCGAGCCGCCAGGGCGAGCGGGACGGAGATCTGCCCGGCCGGCGCCTCGATGCCGCTGACGGTCGAGAGCACCGCGGCGAGGTCGGCGTCCGCCGTGATCGTCGAGATCAGGTCACCCGGCACGGGGGTCGAGCCCGCGACGAGCGACCCCTCGGAACGCGCCTGTGCGGCCTGCGCGAGCAGGATCTCGACCGTGACCGCGTAGGCCTTGGCGTCGTCCACGGCCGCTGCCTCGGTCGTGCCGTCCACGGGCACGGTGGATGCCTGGGGCTCGAGCAGGAGGATCACGTCCGCGGGCGTCTCCTGCGGCAGCACGACCTCGATGAGACCGGCCTCGGCCAGCTTCTGCTCGATCAGCACGGCCTCCGAGGTGCGTGCCTCGGGCGCCGCGAGCTGCTTCGCGGAGAGCGAGGTCGCGAGGGCTGCGGCGAGCTTCGCGTCCGTCCCCGCCTCCTCCACCCCGGACACCAGGTTGGCGACGTCGTTCGCGGCGACCTTGCGGGCGTCCTCCTGGTCCTCGGCCGTCCAGTCCCCGCCGAGACGGACGTGACCGACGACGCTCGCGCCCGATGCCTCGAGCTGCTCCTGGACGGCCTCGTAGCGTTCTCCGTCGACCTCCCCGAGGTCGACCACGGCGACCCGGCGGTCCTGGAGGGCGCCCTCGACCAGCTGCGGTCCGGCGGCGACGATGAACTCCTCGTTGTCGGCCGCCTCCAGGTTCGTGGCGTCGAGCTCGTCCCGCAGCTCGTTCCGCTCGAGACGCAGCTGCTCGACCTGCCCCGTGAGCTGGTCGCCGATGGCGCCCTGCAGCGGACCGGCGCCCAGGATGATCCCGACCGCCAGCGCCAGGAAGACCGAGATCAACGAGACGATGTGGTACCTGAAGTCGATCACTGTGCTGTTGCGTCCTTCGTGTCCGTGCGGGGCGACGTGCGGGCGGCGCGCGTCGAGGGGAGGTGGAGGTCGTTCGCTCGCAGGGTCACACGCCCCCGAACAGTGCGCCGATCCACGACATGAAGTCGTCGAAGCGAGCGCCGATGATACCGAACACGGTCTGTCCGGCAGCCGTGGACCACATCGCCATGATCACGGCGAACAGGCCCGCCAGCGACAGCAGCGTGAGCTGAAGGTTCGAGATCCGGTGCTGGTAGAGGCGCGAGACGCCCTTGGCGTCGACGAGCTTGCCACCGACGCGCAGGCGCGTGAGGAAGGTGCTCGCCATGCCGGAGCGTCCCTTGTCGAGGAACTCGACGAGCGTCGCGTGCGTCCCCACGGCGACGATGAGCTCGGCGCCCTTGTCGTCGGCCATGAGCATCGCGATGTCCTCGCTCGTGCCGGTCGCCGGGAAGACCACGGGGTCGACCCCGAGGGCCTGGACCCGCTCGAGACCCGGGGCCTTGCCGTCGCGGTAGGCGTGCACCACGATCTCCGCGCCGCACGCGAGCGCGCGGTCCGAGACCGAGTCCATGTCGCCCACGATCATGTCCGGCTTCCAGCCGGCGTCGAGGATCGCGTCGGCCCCGCCGTCGACCCCGATCAGCAGAGGTCGGTACTCCTTGATGTAGGGGCGCAGCGTCGCGAGGTCCTCGCGGTAGTGGTACCCGCGCACGACGATCAGGACCTGGCGGCCCTCGATCTCGGTGCGGATGTCGGGCACGCCCACGCCGTCGAGCAGGAGCTCGCGCTCGCGCCGCATGTAGTCCATGGTGTTCTCGGCGAAGCGCTCGATCTCCTCCGAGAGACCCGCGCGGGCCTCGTCGAGGCTGACCGCGATGGTCTCGGGGGTCTGCCGCACGCCCTCGGCGAGCAGGTCGTCGCCCGCGAACACCTTGCCGTCCTCGAGGCGCAGCTCGCGACCGTCGGAGATGCTCATGATGCCGCTGCCGAGGTCGTCGATCAGGATGATCCCGGCGTCGACCAGGATCTCCGGCCCGAGGTTCGGGTAGCGACCCGAGATCGACTTCGCGGCGTTGAGCACCGCGAGGGGCTTGGCGGTGACGAGCGCGTCGGCCGCGACCCGGTCGATGTCGAGGTGGTCGATGACCGCGACGTCACCGGGCTTGAGCCGCTTGGTGAGCGCCTTGGTGCGGGCATCGACCCGGGCGGGGCCGCTCGTTCCCGGCTCCGCCGCGTCGGACGTGGTTCTGCGCAGAGTGATTCTCATCGCGGCTATCGTCCCACGACCGAGGACTCGAGCAGTTCGAGCGCGTGCTGGCGGGCGGCGTCGGACTCGTCCTGGCCGGAGAGCATGCGCGCCAGCTCACGGACGCGGTCCTCCCCCGTGACCTCGCGCACCCCGGTGACCGTGACCGGGTCGACACCGTCGGCGTCGCCCGACGACTTGGTGACGACGAGCTGGGAGTCGGCGAACGCCGCGACCTGGGCGAGGTGCGTCACCACGACGACCTGGGCCGTGCGTGCCAGGGACGCGAGACGCCGCCCGACCTCGACCGCGGCCCGGCCGCCGACGCCCGCGTCCACCTCGTCGAAGACGAACGTCGGCAGGGGCGCGGCGTCGTCGGTGCCGGCGTCCGCCCCCGACGTGGCCAGGGCGACCTCGATCGCGAGCATCACGCGCGACAGCTCACCGCCCGAGGCCCCCTTGCCGAGCGGGCGCGGCGGAGAACCGGGGTGCGGCACGAGCGAGAGCGTCACGAGGTCCGCGCCCCACGGGCCGGGCTCGTCGGCGGGGACGACGTCGACCACGAGGCTGGACCCGCTCATGGCGAGGCCGGCGAGCTCGTCCGTGACGGCCGCGGCGAGCCGCTGACCCGTCGCGGTGCGTGACGCGGTGATCCGGGCGCCGAGCCCCGACATCAGCGCCGTGAGCTCGTCGGCGCGCTCGGTCATCGAGCGCAGACGTTCGCCGCCGTCGTCGAGGTCGAGCAGCCGCAGCCCGGCGTCGCTCGCCCAGGCGAGGACGTCGTCGATCGTCTCGCCGTAGGTGCGCGTGAGGCCGCCGAGCGCGGCGAGGCGCGTGTGCGCCTGCTCGAGCCCGCCCGGGTCGGCCTGGAGGTCCTCGACGTAGCCCGAGACCTCGGTCGCGATGTCCGCGAGCACGTACCCGACGCCGGCGATGCGCTCGACGAGCCCCGCCAGGCTCGGGTCGAGGTGGCTCGCGGTCTCGAGAGCGCGGCGCGCCCGCTCGACGGCAGAGGTCGCGTCCCCGGGGACGTCGCCGCCGTCGAGGGCGTCGTCGCCCACGATCGCGTCGTGCGCGGCCTGGGCCCCGAGGCGCAGCTCCTCGGCGTTGCCGAGGCGGGCGACGAGCGCGGTCAGCTCGGTGTCCTCACCGGGCTGCGGGTCGACGCGCTCGATCTCGGTCAGCCCGATCCGCAGCAGCTCTGCCTCGCGTGCGCGCTCCTGCGCGCGCGCGGTCAGGTCGGCGATCTCCTCGAGCAGCCCGCTGCGCTCGGTCCACGCCGCGCGGTACTCGTCGAGGAGCTCGGCGTGCGCGCGCCCGGCGAACGCGTCGAGCGCGGCGCGCTGGTGGCTCGGGGTGCGCAGCCGCAGCTGGTCGGCCTGGCCGTGCACGGTCACGAGGTCGTCGGCGATCTCTGCGAGCATGCCCTGGGGCACGCTGCGCCCGCCCAGGTGCGCCCGCGAACGTCCTTCTGCGGCGACGGTGCGCAGGACCACGACGGTCCCGTCGTCGTCGACGCTCCCGCCCGCCTCGTCGATCCGCTGCCCGACGGCGTCACGTCCGCTCACGCGCAGGCGACCCTCGACCACGGCACCGGTCGCCCCGGGGCGGACGGACGACGGGTCGGCCTTGCCGCCCATGAGGAGGCCCAGACCGGTCAGGACCATGGTCTTGCCCGCTCCCGTCTCCCCGGTGATGACGGTGAGCCCCGGGTGGAGCGGGACGCGGGCGGAGCGGATGACACCGAGGTTCTCGATCGAGATCTCTTCGAGCACGGTCAGTCCTCCTTCGGGTCGGTGGCGGGGGGTCGGCTCCCGAGCCGGGCGGCGTCCACGGCGTCGGTCGCGGCCTTGCGGGCCACGCGTGCCGCGTCGGCGGCGTCCTCGGCCACGCGGCCGCGCCAGCCCACGACGGGCAGGGAGAACTTCGAGACGAGGCGGTCCGTGAAGGGCGCGGTGGACAGGCGGGCCAGCAGGATCGGGGAGTCGCCCCGCTCGACCTCGACGCGGGCACCCGCCGGCAGGTCGATGCGTCGACGCCCGTCGCACGTGAGGACGGCCGCGCCCGAGCGTTGGAGCAGCTCGACCGCGAACGTCGAGGTCGGTCCCACGACGAGGGGGCGCGCGAACAGTGCGTGCGCGGCGAGCGGGACGAGCAGCATCGCGTCGACGTCGGGCCACACGACCGGCCCCCCCGCGGAGAACGCGTGGGCCGTGGAGCCCGTCGCGGTGGACATGACGACGCCGTCGCAGCCGAACGACGACAACGGCCGGCCGTCGACCCCGATCGCGACCTCGATCATGCGCTCGCGGGACGCCTTCTCGACGGTCGCCTCGTTGAGCGCCCAGCCGATCCGGGGCTCGTCCTCGCCCGGCAGGGTGACGCGGACCTGGAGCACGCCGCGCTCCTCGACCACGTAGTCGCGGGCCGCGAGCCGCTGCACCGCGGCGGGCAGGCCCTCGCGCTCGGCCTCCGCGAGGAAGCCCACGTGACCGAGGTTGACGCCGAGCAGCGGGACGCCGGTGCCGTGCGTGAGCTCGGCGGCGCGCAGGATCGTGCCGTCCCCGCCGAGGACCATGACGACCTCGGACTCCGCGACGCCCTCGCGCGTGCGCAGCTGGGCCATGTGGTCGCCGAACGTCTCCGCGAGGTCGTCGTCGTGCAGCCCGACCTCGAAGCCCGCGTCCTGGAGCTCCTTGACCGCCTCGTGCAGCGCGACGACCGCCTCGGGCCGTCCACCGTGCGTGACGATCAGCACTCTCCTGGTCACAGGGCTCCTCCGGTCGGTCGGTGCTGGTCCGCGGCGGCGCCGCGGTCCTGGGTGGGTGCCCCGTCGTCGGGCACCGTCTGCGAGTCTTGCAGGTCTGCCGGCCCCCGAGGGGCCGGCGGTGACGTGACGTGGCCGACGTCTCCCGTGCGGGGGTCGTCGGAGGGCTCCCCGACCAGCGCCACCAGGGGGACGGTCTCCACGGGCGAGGACACCGCGCGGGCGACGGCGCGCTCGAGCTCGTCCCGGTCGGCGCGAACCGACCCTCCGGAGGCCCGCAACCACACGAAGAACTCGCGGTTGCCGCTCGGCCCGGGCAACGGGCTGGGGACCACCCCGAGCGGGCGCAGGCCGAGGGCGTCCGCCTCGAGGGCGACGTCGAGCACCGCGCGCGCGTGCAGCGCCGGGTCGCGGACCACTCCCCCGGTGCCGAGGCGTTCGCGCCCGACCTCGAACTGCGGCTTGACCATGAGCAGCAGGTGCGCGCCGGGGCCGACGACCGCGGCCACGGGTGGCAGGACGAGACGCAGGGAGATGAACGAGAGGTCCGCCACGACGACGTCGGGAGCCTCGTCGAGGTCGTCGGGCGTGAGGTCGCGGACGTTGAAGCCCTCGCGGACCACGACGCGCGGGTCCTCGCGCAGGCCCGGCACGAGCTGGTCGTGGCCGACGTCGACGGCCACGACCCGACGTGCTCCACGGCGCAGCAGGACGTCGGTGAACCCGCCCGTCGAGGCGCCCAGGTCGAGGCAGGACGCCCCGGTGACCACCGGGGCGGCCCCGGGCGCGGTGGCCGCGACCGCGTCGAGCGCCCCCGCGAGCTTGAAGGCTGCCCGTGAGGCGTAGCCGGGGTCCGTGGGGTCCTGCTCGACGACGAGCACCTGCTCGTCGCCGACCGGGAGCGAGGGCTTGGAAACGGTACGGCCGTCGACCGTGACGCGGCCCGCGACGACGAGCTCGGCGGCCTGGCGCCGCGACCGGGCGAGGCCACGGCGGACGAGCTCGGCGTCGACGCGTGCGCCCACGCTCAGTCCTCCGCGTCCGCGAGGCGCTCCTGGAGGGCCTCGTGGACGGCGTCGAACACGGCGACGTGGTGGCTCAGCGGGGCGTCGTCCAGCTCGTCGAGGCGGCCGAGGGCCTGGGCGACCGCGTCGTCGGCGGGCTCGTCGCCCGACGGCGGCGCGACGGGCCGCACGTCCCCGGGGGTGGGGACGGGGGGCTGGGTGGGGGCGCCGTCGTCGACGGTGTCCTGCGCCATGCGTGGACCTCCAGTCCGTTCCAGGGTGCGGGGCGTCGCACCGGTGCGGCCTCGCGGCTCACGCCGCAGCTCGCCGCACCGGTGCAACGCTACCGGTCAGGACACGATCTCAGGGGTTGCCGACAGCCAGCTCGGGGACGGTGTCGGCATCCACCGAACCGCCGGCGTCGACGGTCGCCCAGGCCGCGCCGCACGCGGCACGGATCAGGTCGACCCCTTCGGGACCGCTCAGCTCGAGCGTGCCGTCGGTCACCCGCGCCGCGCCCTCCCCGCACGTCCACCAGCCCTCGGCGCCCTGGACAGGCGCTGCGTGGGGCTCCAGGAGGCTCAGGAGGTCCGCACCGATGTAGTGCGGGCGCATGCCGGCGTCGGCGAGGACCGCGTCGCGGCCGCCGTTGACGCCCGTCAGCACGTGCAGCCCCGGGTACCCGCCCGACCGCGCCCCCGCGAGGTCGGTGTCCAACCGGTCCCCGACGACGAGCGGCGAGGAGGCCCCGGCACGCTCGATCGCGAGCCGGTACATCGTCGGCGAGGGCTTGCCCGCGCTCGACGGCTCGACGCCCGTCGCTGCCTGCACGGCACGCACGAGCGAGCCGTTGCCCGGGGCGAACCCGCGGGCGGTGGGCAGCGACAGGTCGAGGTTGCTCGCGACGTGCCACGCACCTCGCTGGACCGCGTACGCGGCCTCCGCGAGCTGGGCCCAGCCGAGCTCGGGCGCGAAGCCCTGCGCGACCGCGACGGGCTCCTCGTCGGCGGTCTCGACGATCACGAAGCCGGCGTCGTGCACGGCCGTGAAGAGTCCGGCACCGCCGACGACCAGGACGCGTGCGCCGGGCTCGAGGCGGGTCCGCAGGAGCGCGGCAGCGGCCTGGGCGGCCGTCATCACCTCGTCCGAGGACGTGGGGATGTCCAGCTCCGTGAGCTGGGAGGCGACCGACTGCGGCTCCCGCGACGCGTTGTTCGTCACGAACACGAGCCGCATGCCCGCGGTGCGAGCCCCCCCGAGGCCGGTCGCGGCGTTCGGGATGGGCTCGTGCCCGCGGTAGGCGACACCGTCGAGGTCGACGAGGGCCAGGTCGTAGCGCTCTGCGAGCGGGACGTCGCTCGAGATCAGCCCCAGGCTCACTTGGTCTCCTCGTCGTTCTCCGTGCCCGACGCCGCAGCGTCCGTCTCGTCCGCGGGCACTGCCGCGGACGTGGTGGCCGTGGCGTCGTCGCCGTCCTCGTCGTCGCTGTCCTCGTCGTCGATCTCGACGGCGTCCTCGGTCAGGTCGTAGACGACGACGTCCTCGTCGAGCGAGGTGCCGAGGGCAGCGGCGAGCGCGCGGGGGTCGACGTCCGCGAGGATCGCGGCAGCCTCCTCGAGACGACCGGCAGCCTCCAGGACGCTGGCCTTGGCCTGCAGCACGCGCAGCGCCAGGTCTCCCTGCGCGTCGGCGGCCGGGATCTGGTCGAGGACCGCGAGGGCAGCCTCGAACTCACCGAGATCGACACGAGCACCGCTCACGACGAGAGCGAGCTCGGTGCGCCCGGTCGCGTCGAGGGTCGACGCCTCCTCGGACGCCGCCAGGGCGATCGCCCGCTCGGGACGACCAAGGCCACGCTCGGCGTCCGCCATGATCGGCAGGTGCTCCGACGAGCCGTTCAGACGGCGCACGGTGCGCAGCTCGCGCAACGCCTCGGCGTACCGGCCCGTCTGGTAGGCCGTCAGGCCGGCAGCCTCACGGACCACGTCGACGCGGCCGGCGCGACGCACCGCGGCCTGAGCGTGCTCGTACGCCAGTTCGGGGTCGGAGTCGATGAGCTTGCCCGCCATGACCAGGTGGCGGCCCACGACCGTGGCGTTCTCCTTGCTCAGGGTCCGCAGGCGACCGCGCACGTCACGGTCGAGGTCCGAGAACTGCACCGCCTCGTCGATCTCCGGACCGGCGTGACGCTGGTCCTGCGGCGGGCGCGACTGGCGCTCGCCCTGGTCGGCAGAACGCTGCGGACGGTCACCGAAGCTCTTGCGCTCACCACCACCGGACTGGGGGCGGTCACCGTAGGAGCGGCGCTCGCCAGAGCCCGAGGACTGGGGGCGGTCGCCGAAGCTCTTGTGCTCTCCGCCACCGGACTGCGGGCGGTCACCGTAGGAGCGGCGCTCGCCACCACCGTAAGAACCGCCACCGGACTGGGGACGGTCACCGTACGAGCGACGCTCGCCAGAGCCCGAGGACTGGGGGCGGTCGCCGTAGGAGCGACGCTCGCCAGAGCCCGACGACTGCGGGCGGTCGCCATAGGAGCGGCGCTCGCCACCACCGTAGGAGCCACCACCCGACTGCGGACGGTCGCCGTACGAGCGACGCTCGCCACCACCGGACTGGGGACGGTCGCCGTACGAGCGACGCTCGCCAGAGCCCGAGGACTGGGGGCGGTCGCCGTAGGAGCGACGCTCGCCAGAGCCCGACGACTGCGGACGGTCGCCATAGGAGCGGCGCTCGCCACCACCGTAAGAACCGCCACCCGACTGCGGACGGTCGCCATAGGAGCGACGCTCGCCACCACCGTAAGAACCGCCACCCGACTGGGGACGGTCACCGTACGAGCGACGCTCGCCAGAGCCCGACGACTGCGGGCGGTCGCCATAGGAGCGACGCTCGCCACCACCGTAAGAACCGCCACCCGACTGCGGGCGGTCACCGTACGAGCGACGCTCGCCAGAGCCCGACGACTGCGGGCGGTCGCCATAGGAGCGACGCTCGCCACCACCGTAGGAGCCACCACCCGACTGCGGGCGGTCACCGTACGAGCGACGCTCGCCAGAGCCCGACGACTGGGGGCGGTCACCGTACGAGCGACGCTCGCCAGAGCCCGACGACTGCGGACGGTCACCATAGGAGCGGCGCTCGCCACCACCGTAAGAACCGCCACCCGACTGCGGGCGGTCACCGTACGAGCGGCGCTCACCGGAGTCGGGGCGGCGGTCGCCGCCGGCGCGCGGGGGCTTGCCGGAGCTCCCGTCGCGGCGGGGTCCTCCCTGGCCGCGGCCCTGGGAGCCGGAAGAACGACCGGTGTCGCCGGACCGCCCTGCCCCGGAAGACCTACGGTCGCGGTCGTCGGCGTGACGTTCTGGGCTGTCGTTCACAGCGGTGTCCCTTCGATATGCACTGACGTTCATCATCCCACGAACAGGGTCGTAGGGGGTTGCCCGGTTAGATCACAGGCACGCCAAAGGCCCACCCCGTGAGGGGTGGGCCTTTGGTGAATGGTTGTCCGGCGGCGACCTACTCTCCCACCCCGTCTCCAGGGCAGTACCATCGGC